>CAYLSL010000092.1:3302-7603 GCA_964386615.1 uncultured Veillonellaceae bacterium | reverse complement strand
GCTGCATTTTGTTTGGCAACCGGAATTGCCACGGCTACGGAAATGGCAACCGTTGCCACCACAGCCAAAACCAACCCAACAATATACTTGATCATACCTCACCCTCCATTCGGCAAAAATAAAAATGACCGGATTGCACCGGTCACCATCAAACATTAATAACTGCGATTGATTGTTAAAAAATCAATCCGTCATTGCTGGCAACCTGGCAATCATAAGCGAATTTCGCTAGTAGACCCATGGCTTTGCGTCCCCGCCTTTCGACGGGTTTGCCCAATATTATATTATTTCTTAGAATATCATTTGAGTATTATTCTACTATATTTTTGCGAAATGCAATAGCTTTCTTTGTGAAATATTTAATTATCTTTTAGCATCAGTCATTCACAAATCCCGCGAGCAGAGTAAAATATCCATTCTGCCGGCAAAACCAATCTTGCGCCAAAATTCCAAGCCCCGGGTATTGTCGGGATAGACAAATATATGACATTTATCGATACTCTCACTGACGAGTTTTTCCAAACAACTCCTGACTAATCGCTGCCCGATTCCCTGCCCGCGAAATTCTGAAGCAATCGCCAAGTGATGCAGATAACCTCGTCTGCCGTCATGTCCGCACAATACCGCACCGATAATTTTTTCGTCCGCCTCGGCCACCAGGCTCATGCCCGGGTTCCGCTCCAAATAGCGGCATATAGACGCAAATTCATCAGCTTTAGTGAGCCCAATGCCTTCACTGTTCCGCCACAACGTTACAACTGCTTCATAATCGGCCGCAAGTAATGCCCGGACAACGACATCTCCCATGGTTCCCCCTCAGTATATTAAACTATATCTCTATATTCCAGGATAGTTTAGTGTCACAGAGGTCGGAATCGCCTTGATGACAATGTCATCCCCTGTGTATTTATAGGGATGACTGCTGATCCAGATTACGTTTTCTACCGCTGACGCTTTGATCCGGATTGTCAATGCTGGCGACACTCCATGTAATAGCGAGAATTTACGCGGTGCACTGTCTTCCGGCGTAAAAGTGTGGGAACCAAACTCCCGTTCGCCAGCTAACAATTTAACTTCTACTTTTTTTACTTTATATACCTTTTCCACATCAGCGCCAACTGCATTGGGGTTTGCAAAATGATACTTCTGCCAAAAAGAGTCTTCGATCGAAATTGTAATTGTATTTGAACCAAATGAAGCGGCCGATACGGGCAAACTGGACAAACAGATAACGAAAACCATCAATATGCAGATACGGGTCAGACGCATGACACTCCCTCGCTTCCAAAACATTCTTGCATTATTATTTTCTGTTTTAAACAAGCAATTCCTGCCTGACTACCAATGAACAAAAATACAACGAGTGTTAAAAAATGCAGGACTCTTCCTCCTACTGTAGAAAAGCTATGCAGTATAAGCCTCAAGATTTTTTGCAGAAAAAAGGAGGGTGTAAAATGAATCGCTTGCTCCGTTCCATCTTGATCCTGATTTGCTCTGCTTTCTTGCTTGGTTTTTCAATGGTCACGGTCGCCCACGCCAGCCCGGCACTCCCTCTCGATGCACAGTCGGTCGCACGAACGGAAATATGGAAATCGATCAATGCTGGACACGACGGCAGCATGACAGTCGCCATCACTGACAATGGGCGATTGGTTTACGCCGAAGGGTTCGCTATGGCCAATCGTCTGCAAAGCATCCCTGTGGACAAAGACACCCGGTTCAATATCGGCTCCATCAGCAAGGTGTATTGCGCTACCGCAATCATGCTGTTTGTCGATGAAGGCAAAGTTGATCTCGACAAACCTGTCACCTTCTATCTGCCGGAATTCACGATGGCGGATGAACGCTATCACGAAATTACCGTCCGCATGCTGCTTAATCACAGTTCCGGCTTGCCGGGCGGCAGCTATGCCAACAGTTTCGGTTTTCAATATCACAACGATTTTCTGCCGAACACTTTGAAAACCTTAGCCCAATCCCACCTCAAACACAAACCGGGGGAAATGGCAGTCTACTGCAACGACGGTTTCAGCTTGGCGGAAATGATTGTCGAAAAGGTCTCCGGCAAAAAATACGGCGTATTTTTGCAAGAGCGCATCTTTTCCCCGCTAAAACTGACCCATACTGGTCTGGGTGTTGGTCAGCTGCCGCCAAACTCCGGCGTCACAATCGCTCGTTATTATGACCCCGCCGGTCGGTCTGATCCGCTGGAAGCGGTTTCATTCCTCGCTTCTGGCGGTCTTTCGGCAACGGCTGAGGATCTGTGCCGATTTGCCGACAGTTTCTCGGGCAAAGGCCCGCAAATTCTCTCTCAACGTAGCCTGACCGCAATGCACCAAAATCAGCCGTCGGCATTTTGGGGCAAATTGCCACGCCCGACAATAAGCCTAGGACTGGGCTGGGACCTTACCAGTCTTCCTACCTTCGAATCCGCCGGCATAAAAGTGCTGGGCAAAAGTGGCGGCACCGGCAATTATACCTCAATGATGTTCACGGTTCCCGAACATCGAATCTCCGTAGCAGTCATCGGCGCCGGACGCTCCGGTCGGGCTATGGAAATTTCCCTGAAAGTGCTGGATGCCTATTTACTGCAAAAAGGCATCCTGGCAACCTCTGCCCTGCAGGAACCGCTCACGCTTCCACCAATGGCAGAATCAGTCCCGGACAACCTGCTGGCTTTTGAAGGGTATTATGCCGGCGATGGCGGTTCCATCGTCAAGTTAAAGCTTGACACAGCCAACAACGGCCTGACTATTTTCAGCACCGACTCTGCCCACCCTGAACCAGCCTTGTCCGCAATCTACAATGGCGGCTTCTTTTATGATCAAAGTGGTAAAAAGTACTATCTGATTAGTGTCGCTGGCAATCAATATTTGGTCAGCAGCACAAATCTGGCCGAAATCATCTTGTTCCAAAAAATCGAACCTCTCTCGCATCCCCAGAGCCTCGACATAAATATAGACGGCTCACGCTGGCTGCGCCGCAATGTCAGCCCTTATGAAGCTAGAATGTCGGCGCCCGGTCACATCGCTACCGCCCGTCTGCTGCCTGAACTGCCCGGCTACCTTGACTTCGGCGGTATCAAAAAGATAACATCCCCAACAACAGCTGGCGTTTCTCTTGCCAGTGTCCGTGATGCGAATGAATTAATCCTGTTTACTGAACAAAATCAAGTTACGGCGTGGATTTCCGGTCTTCTATTTACCCAGGCAGAACTGACAGTTCCACTTCAACACGGAAATAACAACATTACAATCAGCCGCAGCGGGAACAACGAATGGCGCAAACTCAGCCACAATGCTATCCTTCAATTTGCGGCGCCTGTGCACGCAAGAATCATTGTCTTTTCTCCCACCGATAGCATACTCTATGACAGCGCTGTGGACCAGGGAGAAGTAGTCGCCCCCGCCGGCAGTTTTGTCGAAGTGGCAGCCACGGTCGGTGAATCTGTACAAATTATCGTAAAGTAGCTGCCTACTGCGCCAAATACCAAAGCAAATTTCCAATGTTTTAAAGACTAAGAACAATTTTTCGATTGAAAATGCATTATAACGGAAGATAAATTCCGTTTCGGGCAGGATTTTTCCAACTATAACGGGAACATTTCAGTATGCGTTCAATTAAGAATTATTGTTTGAGGAAATGATGGTTAGTTTTAAACACAAATTAATTTTAGTGCTGGTTGCCATCAGCTTCGGCTCACTGGCGTTGTTGTCGGCTTATAATGTTTATTCAACAATGCGCGACAACGAAGCTGATTTGCAGGAGTATCGCGATGCATTATATGTACTGTTTGATCTCCGTATCAAATCCCAGGTAGAGACGGCCCATAGCTTGGTAGCGAATATTTACCGCCAACAACAGGCTGGGCTGCTGTCCGAATCGGAAGCAAAAAAGCGTGCTGCCGACCTGATCCGTAATTTACGTTTTGATAACGACAATTATTTTTGGATCGACACTATTGAAGGAATCAATGTCGTTCTATTGGGAAGAGCTACTGAAGGACAAAGCCGTTATCATGACGTCGATCCTACCGGTAAAAAATTAATTCAAGAAATCATTCACAATGGAATGAAGCCTGGCGGCGGCTTCAGCGACTATTACTTTCCCAAACCGAATCAGACCGAGGCTGTTGGCAAACGCAGTTATTCGCTTTTATTCGCGCCTTACCAATGGGTTATCGGCACTGGAAACTGGACCGATGATATCGAAAAATTGCTGGCAGAACGGGCCGCAGAAAATCGCCAAAACTTGCATAAAAATATTGCGATCAGCCTGGCCATCAGCTTTGGCTGCCTTTT
>CAYLSL010000092.1:0-3202 GCA_964386615.1 uncultured Veillonellaceae bacterium | reverse complement strand
TTTGGCTGCCTTTTTTACGGCGCTTTGGATCGGCCGAAAAATGTCTGCCCCAATCAGCCAAATTGTTGCCAGCGTTCAGGAAATTGCTGCCGGCAACTTTAGTACGCCTGTAATAATCAATTCGCATGATGAAATTGCCAACTTGGCGGAAAACATTAACCGGATGCGCATCAGCCTCGCGGAATCGATCGAGGCCCTGACCCAGTCCAACGAGGAATTGCAGGCAAATAATGATGAGATTAAAGCGCTGTATTCACAAATAGCGGCCACGGAACAAGATCTGGAAACACAGGTTGAAGAACTCAAACAAAAAGAACAGGCCCTGCAATTGAGCGAAGATCGTTTTGAATTTGCGATCGAGGCCGCAGAAAATGCAATCTTTGATCTTGATTTGCTAACCAACCGTTATATTGTTCCACCCAATTGGGGCAAAAATCTAAAAATCCCAGATGTGACAAAACTTGAAGATTATGTCGCCTTGGTTCACCCGGATGACTTGGCGAGTCAAGCCGGACCTGTCGGCACTAATCTGAATCCGCAGCAAGACTCTTATGCCAAGGAATATCGCATCCGGGCACTGTCCGGCGATTATATCTGGGTCCTGGCCCGTGGCAGAGTTGTGCGGGATAATAGCGGTACCCCACTCCGATTGATTGGTGCATTAACCAACATTTCTGATATCAAAAATCGTGAAATGGAGATTGAACATCTGGCCTACCACGATCACCTGACCGGGTTGTTCAATCGACGCGGTTTCCAAAAAGAGGTCAGTGCAATACTCAATACAGCCGTCAACGAGAAAAGATTGATCGCCTTGCTCGATTTTGATGATTTCAAACTGATTAACGACGTACATGGTCAAACGACCGGCGACGAAATTTTACGTGCCTTTGGACATTTTTTACAGGGTTCGCTGGGTAAAGATGCCATTATTGCCCGCCAGGGCGGGGATGAATTTTTGCTCTGTTTGCCTGTCAATGCGAGCGATGGTGTTGCCAGACTTCTTTCTCAACTAAACCTTTCCGACCCGCTCTTTGACACGGAAGCAGGCTCTTTCATGGTTCAGGTCAGTGGCGGCATGGCGTTTTACCCTGAGCATGGCAAAGAGTTGGAACTCTTGCTGCGCAAAGCGGACTTGGCGTTAAATCAGGCCAAACGGTCCGGCAAACAACAATGCCTAAGGTATGATGACAGCATGCAGGAACCGGTTCAGCGCCGCCACGCTTTGATCGAAGGCCTTAAACGGGCTCTGATTGACCAACATCTCAGTCTGGTTTTCCAGCCAATTTATCATCTATCACCAACCGGACCCAAAGTATATGGCTTTGAAGCGCTACTGCGCTGGCACAGTCCCAGATTGGGTTTTGTCTCTCCGGCTGAGTTTATTCCGGTCGCAGAAGAAAGCGACAGTATTATCTCCATCGGCGGCTGGGTGCTGCGCGAAGCTTGCCTGTTTGCCATTGCAGCCAAGCACCCTGAACAAGGCTATCCGATGATATCGGTCAACGTTTCGGTCCGGCAATTGCTGCATGACAATTTTATCGAAATGGTCCAAACAACAATCCGCGACACCGGTCTGCCGGCAACAAAGCTCCAACTGGAAATTACGGAAAGCCTATTGATGCATGATGTCAAAACCGGTGTACAACGTCTTGGCGAACTACGACAGATGGGAATCGGTGTTTCACTTGATGATTTTGGCACCGGTTTTTCTTCATTGACTTATCTTCAGCAACTACCGATTAGCGTTTTGAAATTGGATAAGGGTTTTGTCGAAGGACTCGGGACTGCTACCGCGAAAAATTCGCAATTCATGATTCATAATTTGATTCGCATCGCCCACCATTTTGGTTACCATGTTGTGGCAGAGGGTGTTGAGACGATAGAACAAAGTGCGGCACTCGTCGAAGGAAACTGCGATTATTACCAGGGGTATCTGTTCAGTAAACCACTGCCACGCGAACAGGCTCTATTAGCTGCCCAGAATAGATAAACCCGGCTGAAGAAAAGAGGCGATGCTTTGTCAAATGACAAAGCATCGCCTCTTTTCTTCAGCCAGAATCAACTAAAAGTTATCTGCCAAGAGTTCAAAATAGCCTTGGGGATGTAGGCAGGTCGGGCAAAGGTTCGGCGCTGCATCTCCTTTATGAATATAACCACAGTTTTCGCATTTCCACTCGACTTCCGTCGCCTTTTTGAATACTTCGCCATTGATTAAGTTTGCAAGTAGTTTGCGATACCGTGCTTCATGGTGCTGTTCGACTTCGGCGATCTTACGGAAAGCCTGGGCAACTTCCGGAAACCCTTCGCTTGCTGCAACATCAGCAAAGGCGGGATAGAGATCAACCCATTCCTCATTTTCACCATCGGCAGCCGCTTTCAGGTTGCATTTGGTATCGCCCATGGCAACCGGATAAGAAGCAGTAATTTCGACCATCGTTTCATTCAGGCTGCCGACCAGGAATTTAAAGAAACGTTTGGCATGCTCTTTTTCATTCTCGGCTGTTTCTAAAAAAATATTGGAGATTTGAATCAGATTCTCCTTTTTTGCAATCGACGCATAATACGTATAACGGGTTCTCGCCTGTGATTCTCCGGCAAAAGCCTTCATCAGGTTCTCTGCAGTTTTGGTTCCTTTCAACGATTTCATAAAACCACCCCTTTATTATTTTTTGTTTATTTGTAAACATTCTCCGCAATAGTTTAAGAATCCTTCGCAGAAAATCGAACTTGATATCTACTCGGCATTTGCAGGACTTTCGCAGGTTATGTGGAAGTGTCCTTTAGGTTTTAACCAATTAGTTTCATCAACCCATCGACAGGAGAGTGATTCTGATGGAGTACTTGAATCCAATTCTCGGGCCATCGTTGAATGACGATCTGGAAACCAACAGCGACGGGCGTGAAGTATATAAATACGACTGTCATAATCTACCGATTTGCATGTCCTATGGAAAAACTTTTTCTGGCTGCCGAGCCGGATTTCTCTCGCGAAATCGCTGCAGTCGCGGTGAAAAAATGCAAATCAGGATTCTCAACGATATGAACAGTCATGCGATACACAGGCCGGACAAGCCCTCCCGCAGAGAAGTGGAGAAATATGTGGCCGGCATAGATTAGTTTTCGCCAGGCCATCTAAATCAATCTAGCTAGGCATTTCCATGGTGAAATTCACCAGTTAATTGGTCATAAATAAAAATCT
>CAYLSL010000091.1:0-7686 GCA_964386615.1 uncultured Veillonellaceae bacterium | reverse complement strand
AGGGAAACACTGAAATAATTAAGATTGCCTTCGATTGAAGCCGTAGCATTCGCCGATGAAGCTGCAAAATTTGTCGTAGAAAATCAACAGGAAGTTGATTTTAGCGCAGAGCGACCGGATAATACGAGACTTGCTTCATAAGCGTAGCAATGAATGAAGCTTAGTCGAGTAATGTCGAGCTACAGCCTGTTAGTAACGATTGATCTTACAGGCTGTGCGAAGACTGGAGCATTCTGCGCGTCCGACAAATTGCAGCAGCAAATCGTTGCGAATCAAGGTGAAAATCGTCAGCAATCGGATTATTCAGTGTTTCCTAAACTTTCCGCAGCAAATCCAATAGAACCTTACAAAAATCAAAAAAGAGGGCTGGTGAAAACTTCTCAAGTTCTCGCCAGCCCTCTTTACAGTGCAATTTGATTATTTGTTTTTGATAATGCCCGGTGACCGGCTGAGCGGATCATACACATCAATATGGCCAAACAGGGTGCTGACTTTTTTCCCTTCGACCAAAATCTGCACCCGCTCGACATCGGGAAACTCTGTCAATGTGTTCACAATCGCCGCGACAGCCAGGATTTCAGTCGCCGATCCGCCAAAGCCCCGTTTCACCAGTTCCTCGGAAAAATCAACCACAGCCATCCGATCCCGCACAACCACGCTCTTCACTTTCGTCGCCTTGGGAACCACCGCAACCAAATCCGTGCTGCGCGGTCCTGCCACCAGTTTTTCCAGCGCCTTTTGCATTACCTGGGGGCCAGCCTTGACCTGATGTACTTCCGCTACCAGATAGCGGGCATCATGCGTACCAAAATAAACTTTTACCGACGCCATTTCATTTGCCGGAACTTTAGGCGGTTCCACCGGTTTTTGTTCCGATGCGGCGCCATTATTGACCGGCGGGGTTTTCCCTCCCACATCGGGAGAGCAACCTGTAACAAAAAACAATAACAAAACACAAACCAACAATGAATACATCCGGCGCGTCATCATCTTCCACCTCGTATTTTCGCAGCCTGGCTAAAAAATTGGTCAATCCCGGCCACGATAGCTACAGCCATCTTTTGCTGAAACGCAGGAGAAGTCAAGATCTGTTCTTCCTGCGGGTTGGAAATGAAGCCGATTTCCAAGAGCGCCGCCGGCATCCAGGTATTTTTGACCACAAAGAAGTTGGCAGTCCGCACGCCGATATTATCCAAACCTCCGCCGCGAACCATCGCGGACTGGATGCATTGGGCCAACAGTGCATCAAAGGAAGTTTTGGGGTAATAATAAGTAGTGGTTCCCGACAAACCTGAATTCACGGATGAGTTATGGTGAATGCTGACAAAGATATCGGCTTTCCGGTTATTGGCCACCATGGTCCGGACACCCAGCTCTTCCCTATCGGAAGCCGAAGCCGGTGTCAGATCAACATCGCCCGGCCGGGTCAGGACTACCGTCGAACCGGCTTTCTCCAGAAGCGCCTTCACTTGTACCGTCAAGTCCCAGTTGACTCTCTTTTCATAAGTTCCACGCGGCCCGATCGCACCGGGATCGCTGCCGCCATGACCCGGATCCAGCACGATCAATTTTCCACGCAGACCGGTCGAAAAACTCACATCCGTTACCGGAACCGGTTTTTCAATATCAACAACGACCCGAAACGGTCTCTTTGCCTTCGGATCGGCCTTCAACGTAAAGACCTTGTACTGGTTTTCATTCAGTTCTGCCGGCAATTCCAGCATTACATGCACCGTGTCCTGGGTCGATTTGACAACACTCATCGCCTTCACCACAGTCGTATCCGGCGAGGCTGCGATCTTCAATTTATCGGCATTCACACCGCGCATAGTCAGAACGATGCGCCAATTGGGTTTCGCCGTAATAAACTGGTCCACGGTCACCGGCGCGCTGGTTTCCAGCACCAGCCGGATCATCTGTGAACCTGTTACTGCATCCGTTGTTCTCCCCCAACGCATGCCGGTTATTGAAACAGTCGGATCGGTGGGAGCCGCCGAAGCAAGCCCCATCGCCAAACCAACCCAGAAAAACAACAACCAGCTCAAACAATAGCGCAAACGCAAACGGCTACACCTCCTTTAACCGGAACTTTATTTAATTAATTATATCACAAGTGAATGAATTGCCGCAGGCACCTGTTCCACAAGGTCCATTGCCGTCATGCCTACTTCCCTGCCCGCTGCGGCAAGATCGCCGGCCCGCCCATGCAGATAGACGCCCAGTACGGCAGCATCATGACTAGATAACCCCTGCGCGATCAAGGCTGCAATCATCCCTGCCAGTACATCGCCGGTCCCGCCGGTTGCCATGCCGGGATTTCCGCTGGGATTGACATACAGTTCTCCATCCGGAAAAGCCACAACGGTGCGCGAGCCTTTTAAAACAACGATACTGCCCCATTCCGAAGCTGACCGGCGGGCCACGCCCAGTCTGTCAGCCTGAATCTGCTTCACTGACAGCCCGGTCAACCGGGCCATTTCGCCCGGATGCGGCGTCAACACAGCCAAGCCATCTGTTGCAGCCAGTGTTTCAATATGCCCTGCCAGTGCGTACAAGGCATCTGCATCAAGCACCAACGGTCGATCGACAGTCCGTACCAATTCCCGCACCGTAGCCAGCGTTTCCTCATGCCGCCCCAGTCCGGGCCCAATCAAAACAACCGACGAACGCGCAGAAAAATCCTGAATCAGCTTCACCGCATCTGCTCCCAGACCGCCAGCCAATGTTTCCGGCAACTCCAGCGTCATCGCCTCGGTCGTCTTCATCTCCACCACGGTGCGGACACTCTCCGGTACAGCCGTCGTCACCAATCCCGCCCCAGCCCGCAATGCTCCCTGCGCGGCCAGACAGGCTGCTCCACTGAACCCCCGCGATCCAGCAACCGCCAGCACATGCCCCATATTTCCCTTGTGCGCATCCGCTTCCCGCCGTGGCAGTCGACTGGCAGCATACTCCGGCGTAATCAGCGTCTGACGGATCGTTGCGGCGGTCAACAGTTCCTGAGGAATGCCGATCGGTGCAACCACCAATTCACCCGTGCAAGCTGCACCGGGTTGCAGCAATAACCCTGGCTTGGGCAGCCCGAAAGTGACGGTGGCATCCGCCTGCACTGCCTTCTCACGGACTGCCGCCGTATCTGCATCGACACCGGAAGGAATATCGACAGACAGTATTTTTTTACCGGAGCTATTCATCAATTCGATGCTATCCAGGTAGATGGTGCTCAATTCGCCATGCAATCCGGTTCCTGCCAGCGCATCAATCACCAGGTCGGCAAACGCAACCGCAATCCGGGCTTTTTCCAGTCCGCGCGGTTCCGTATGATCAAAACACTCAATCCCCATCCGCAATGCGGTTTCCAGATGAATCAGCGAATCACCCTTGACTACGGACCGGTCCATTGCCAGAAACAGTTTGACCCTTGCCCCATGGTTGTGCAACCAGCGGGCGGCGACAAAGCCATCTCCGCCATTATTGCCGCGACCGCAGACAATGAAGACGATCTTGCCGCGCGGTTCACCAAGCATGGCAACCGCTTTTTCCGCGACAGCCCGCCCCGCATTCTCCATCAGCACAACGCCCGGCAGACCAAACCATTCCATCGTCGACTTGTCAATTTCCCGCATTTCTCGTCCAGTTGCGATTTTCATGCCGGCTCACCTCTCCACAGCAATACTTGGGCCGTTGCGAACTCCTGGGCATGCGACAAGGAAACAAAGATCTGTGATACAGCCATTTTTTCGGCAAGCTGGCCAAACACCCCGCTGAGCGTCATAACCGGTTTTCCCTGCGCGTCCGGCAACACTTCGATATCCTGCCAGGTCCCGCCGCCAGCCAGTCCTGTGCCCAACGCTTTCATCACTGCTTCCTTGGCCGCAAATCGCGCCGCATAGGAAGCGGAGTTCTGACGACCCCGACTGTCGCAATATGCACGCTCCGCCGGGGTGAATATGCGCTGGACAAACAATGGATTCTCAATCGCCTTTTTGATTCGATGAATTTCGATCAGATCAATGCCAATGCCAACAACCACAGACCCACCCCCGGCTTCATGCCAGAACGTATTTTTCAACCGCCGCCGCCACGCCATCCTCTGCATTGCCAAGCGTGACAAAATCCGCCGCTGCCTGAACCTTTACGTTTGCATTGCCCATTGCCACACCGACGCCGGCATACTCAATCATATCAAGATCATTCATCGAGTCGCCGATCGCCATGACTTCCTGTTGGTTAATCCCCAGCATGCCGGCCAGAAACGCCAGCGCCTGTCCTTTATTCACCCGGGCATCCACCATCTCCAGATAGCGCTTTTTGGATGAGGCCAGATACAGGCGTCCATTAAACCGAGCAGTCAGTTCGGCAGAAATCCGGGCCAGTTCGTCCGGTTCACCCATGCTGAGCATTTTCGTCGGCGCCTCTTTCATACAATAAAACTCAGCGCCTAGCGGAATCGCCTCCACTTTGGCATAGTCCGCATAAAATCGGGCATTTTCATCCAACTCGGCAACATACAGCCGGTCATCAACATATTTTTGCAGGTACCAATTGCGTTCAGAAAATAAATCCGCCAATTCCTGGGCCAATTCCGTCTCAATCGGACGATGGAAAACAGTCTCTCCTGTCTGTAGCTGGCGAATCAAGGCGCCGTTATAGGTGATCATCGGCAATTCAAGCTTCAGTTGCCGGGCAAACGGCAGGGCCGACTGAAACATCCTGCCGGTAGCAATTGTCACCGCCACACCCGATTTCATAACTTTGCCGAGAACTTCGCAAGTTCGCAAACTGAGCTGTTGTTGGTTGTTCAGCAGCGTATCGTCCAAATCAATTGCTATTAGTTTTATCGCCATGTCTTCTCCTATTATATCGGTGACTGGCACCGGTTTTATTTAGTTTCTTTCTGCTCCAGACCCAACAGTTCCTGCTTCAGCGTCAGTCCGCCGCCAAATCCGGTCAGACTGCCGTCCGAACCAATCACCCGATGACAGGGAACCACGATTGGTGTCCGGTTCGCATGCATGGCCCCGCCAACGGCCCGCGCCGCGCCCGGACGGCCAACTGCCGTTGCCACGCCGCCATAGGTCGCTACCTGTCCTGCTGGAATCGCCGCCGTAAACTGCAGCGCTTTTAAGCGGAATTCGCTATAGCCGGACCAATCGATTGGCACAGAAAACACGACCGGGCGCCCGGCAAAATAGTCGCTCAGTTCAGTGGTCAACGACTGTAGCCATGCTTGTTGCGCCGAACTAAGCGGTTCTTCCGTCAGCCCGGTTGTTGTCAGGTGCGACCCGGCTTCCTGCTGCGTCGGATAGGGAAATGTCAATTCATACAGTCCCTGTTCCGACCAGACCGAGGCCAGTATTCCACGTTTAATCCGGATCCAGACCAATTTTTTGCTCATCCTTATCTTCCCTCCGGTAGATTGGCGTTGGCGGCTTTCCATGCTTCTTCGCGGATCAGTTCCAGCACATCCCGTTTAATCGTCAAAAACTGTTCCGACAGCTTCAGGTCGTAGGTTCGTTTCGTCGGCAGGTCAACTGCGATCCGGGCTTTGATCTTCCCGGGGCGGGCCGTCATCACATAAATCGTGTCACCGATGAACACGGCTTCTTCCACATCATGGGTGACAAACAGAATCGTCTTGTGCGACTCATCCCAGACTGACAGCAACAGTTCCTGCATCACTGTACGGGTCTGCGCATCAAGGGCGCCAAACGGCTCATCCATCAGCAGCACTTCCGGATCGTTGGCCAAAGCCCGGGCGATTGCCACCCGCTGCTTCATGCCGCCGGACAGCTTGCGGGGATAGGTTTTTTCAAATCCCTTCAGTCCAATCCGTTCGATGTAAAACTTCACCGCATCCTGCTGTTCTGCGCGGGACCGCCCGGCCACATTCAGCCCGAAAGCGATATTTTCTTCCACCGTCAGCCAGGGAAACAACGTATAGGCCTGAAACACCATGCCCCGGTCCTTGCCCGGTTCGCGAATTTCTTTGCCGTCAAGCAGCACCCGGCCGCTGGAGGCTTCTTCCAATCCGGCAATAATGCGCAGAATCGTCGATTTACCACAACCAGACGGTCCCAGAATGGTGACAAACTCACTTTCTGCCACACAGAAACTCGTGTTTTGCAGCGCGGTTACCGTAC
The DNA here is from genome assembly GCA_964386615.1 of uncultured Veillonellaceae bacterium. Classification (GTDB taxonomy): domain Bacteria; phylum Bacillota; class Negativicutes; order UBA1444; family UBA1444; genus UBA1444. The sequence continues at coordinate 1,543 of CAYLSL010000091.1, read as the reverse complement.
CATTTTTTTCTTGAAATACTTTTGAGACATCTTCAATGCAAAGTTTGTTTTCCATCATGCGGCCCCTCCCTTGCCCATCCAGGGGAACAGCCGTCCGTACAGCCATTTGAACAACAGGTCAATCATGATGCCGATCACGCCAATCACAAAGATCCCGACAATGATATGGGCTGTCTTCAGGAAGCGCTGTGACTGCATGATCATATACCCTAGACCGGAGCTGGCCGCCACGATCTCCGCCACTACCAGATAAGTCCAGGCCCAGCCGAACGTAATCCGCATTGTATCCATGATTCCCGGCAGACTGGCCGGCAAAATAATCCGCCAAAACACACTACGCTTGGACACCCCTAATGTATATGATGTGTCGATCAGTTCCTGCGACACATTTTTTGTCACGTCCATCACCATCAGTGTCATTTGGAAAAAGGTGCCGAAGAAAATCACGGCGATCTTTTCCGTCTCGCCAATCCCCAGCCAGAGAATGAACAGCGGGATAAATGCCGAGGCCGGCATATAACGGATAAAACCAAGAAACGGTTCAAAAAATGCCTCAAAAATTTTCAGGCTGCCCATCATGATTCCCAGCGGCACGCCAATGGCCGCCGCCAGCAGAAAACCTGCCGTAACGCGCACTACACTGGCGATAATATCCTGCGTCAGATCAAACTCGCTAAACAACAATACGGCCGCCTTGATGATCGCATCAGGGGCAGGCAAAAACAGCGGCGGCACATATCCGCCATACGTCAAAAACGACCAGATCACAAATAGCAGCAAAAAGGCAGCTGCCGCCAACGTCCAATACAAAGGCTGGGCAATATCTGCTTTGGCAGTGGCCCATTTCCTTATCGCCAACAAAATCACCATCCATCCAGAATCATCAGGTCCGAAAACCCGCTCCCGCCGCAGGCAAACGAAAAAAGGGACTGTGAAAACGGCATCAGACGCCTCTTCCACAGCCCCTCCGCTGTTTATCGTCTTATTTTATCTTGTTGATAAAAGTGCTGTCAAATACTTTGGAAGTATCTGGCACTTTGTCGAGGATTTTTTGTCCGACATAAAACTCGCCGGCAATCTTGGCCACATCCTGCAGAGCGCCTGGTTTTTCCGCAGTGCCAAACAGTGTGACATTGTCCTTCAGGTTATAAAACTGGATGGTTTTATTGCCTTCAAGTGTTTCTTCCGGCTTTTCCTTCAGCACGGTCGCCATAATTTTGGCGGCTTCAGCCGGGTTCTTCTGGATAAATTCAGTTGCTTCGGCCATAGCTGCAACCAGCGCCTGCACTTTGTCCGGGCTGCTCTTGACAAAGTCTTCGTGCAGGGCCAGCACGTCAGCAATTAATGCTGGGGTATCTTTTGTGGTGGAGAGAATGATATTGCCAGCTGCGGCCGCTTTGGTCAGGTGAGGTTCCCAGGTAACCGCCGCGGGAACTTTACCGGCCATCAAGGCGCTGGCAGCTTCACTGGCTTTCATTTCAACTGATTTGACATCCGCATCTTTCATGCCGGCTTTCTTCAGAAGCGTGGTCAGATACAGATG
>CAYLSL010000090.1:0-7909 GCA_964386615.1 uncultured Veillonellaceae bacterium | reverse complement strand
CTGGCGCCAATCTCGCGAACTCCCGTATTGAAAATCAAAAACGCAATAAATGACGCAAAGACAGCCAAATATATCAGTTCGACAATCACCTGCGCCGATACTCCCGGCAATTTCGACCAACCATGTTCCGGCAGCGATGCCAACAGCAGCAGCAAAGCGCCACTTAACATCGACACCGCCGTCGCCAGCATTGGTGAAATTTGCCGCATCACAACTTTAGCCATAATTGCGTAAGTGGTCCATGTAAGGACAGCCCCCAGCAGCATCAGATCCCCTTTATTTAATGACAAAGAACGCAATATGGAAAAATCGCCGCGCGTTATCACAATCACCACTCCCAGCATTGACAAGGTTGCGCCCAGCCCCTGCCAGCGGTTCCAGCGTTCACCAAAAAACAGCACTGCGACCAGTGATGTAGTAACCGGGTTTATCACAATTACCAACGCTCCATTGATTGCCGACGTGTACTGCATGCCGATATTAAAGATAGCATTGTAGCCAAAGATGCCAAAGCAACCGAGCAGCAGCAGACCAAACCAGGAGCGCCGTATCGACATCCAACTCCATTCACCACGCCAACAAACCCAGGCGGTTGTCAACAGCCCTGCCAACAAAAAGCGAAACGCCGCTACGGTAAGCGGCGGCAACTCAGCAAGAACATGTTTTGTCGAGCCAAATGCCCCTCCCCAAAATACCGGTACCAACAACATCAAAAAATAAATTCCTGCACCTTTTTTTGCCAATACTACCCACTCTTTCCACTTGCTTAGTTCAAATTCATCGCTGCCAGTCCAGTGTCAGATAGGAACCCAAATTCTTAAACCAAATACTTTTTTCTTCTACCGCCTGCAACGCAGACTGGACTCGCGGGTCACACGCGCCACCCTCCATGTCCAAAAAAAACAGATACGCACCTAGCCCGGTTCTTGCGGGGCGGGACTCAATTTTAGTCAAATTGACCTCATTTTGGGCAAATTCAGCCAAAATATGATACAGGCTACCCGGACGAGTCCCGTCGATCTGGCAAACAATCGAGGTTTTCCAACGACCTGGCATGCTCGAATCCATTGGCAATACGCCCAAACTAATGAAGCGGGTACAGTTGTTGGCGGTATCCTGAATATCAGCTGCTACCAATTCCAACCCGTAAAGAGTGGCAGCGGCGCGACTGCCGATTGCCGCCACCCCCGGTTCGCCCTCGGCAACCTGTCGAGCAGCCTCCGCCGTACTGTCAACCGCCCGATATGTTGCTGCCGGATATAACCGTGTCAAGGTCTTACGACACTGGGCCAAAGCTTGCGGATGCGATAAAACAAGCCGGACGCCACGGCCGGCCTCTCTGGTCAATAAATTATGCCGTATCGGCATAATTATTTCCCGGGAAATATACAACTCCACTTCATGCGCCAATGTATCCAACGTAGCATTGACCGAACCTTCCAGCGAGTTTTCTATCGGCACAACGCATTGTGGGATTTCACCGTTGGCTACAGCCCGGATTACGGCATCAATAGAAGCAAATGGCAATAAAACCGTTGAATCACCAAAAAGATTCTTGGCAACCTCTTCACTATAGGTTCCCGGCGGGCCTAAAAAGCCTACGCGCCGGCTTGCGTTACCGATGCCCATTGTCGCCAAACCTTGCCTCCTCCTTCAACACCTGCTTGCCAAAGTATTATTCGCCTTTAATCCATACGCCGCTTTCGCGCCGCATGGTCCTGGCATCATTTATCAACGCCAGCAACGGAGTCAAGGTCTTGGTGTGACTGCCATAAATCCCCACATTCACAATTTTACTGTCTGTAACCTGAAAAACCGTTTGATTCAGGGAAACGTACCAGGTGTTTTCATCACGGACGCGGACTGCTTGAATCTCCGGGACCACCAGCAGGTCGCACCCTGCTGCGGCAGCCTTTTCCAGGTTCGACTGTTCAGACGGCTCGCCTGAATCGATGACAATACCTGGGGACAAGCTTTCATACTCATCCCAAAGTGCCTCAAGCATAACCGGAAACTCAGCTTTCAGCGCCGAAGGCAGGTTGTTTTTAATCGCCGCAACATAGATTCGCGGTTTACCTGCGATTGGCTGAGGTAAAGCCAATAATCCCTCATTAATTGCCTGCCGGCGTTTAGAGTAGTAATTGCGCATCGCCAGATCAACATAAACCGGAACATCATGGCCAAAATAATTTTTCAAAGGGTCCGGCGTCGTCCAGCGTACTTCTGCACCAATATGACGATAGCCGCCAAAAACCTTGCGCAATGCAACCGGCACCGGGTCATCCGGCACCACTACTCTGGTAATGCGGACTTTTCCATCGTACATTTTTTGAAACGCTTCATTGCCAACAGACGGCGCACCAAACGTAATCACTTCAATTTGTTCCGCGTTAATCCCCATGTCCATCAGGCGGGCTGCGGCCAGGGTTACCACTGCGCCCCCCAGACTGTGTCCAACCAGATAAACCTTATCCTGACGATCTTCTTTCAAAATGTTGCTGAGCAAACGAGATGCAATCGGATGGTCGTCATTGGCCAGCACCGTTTGTGCGGTCAACAACACCTGGGCCGCCTGATTGAAGCCTTCATGCACCCGTGGGACATCGGGTCCCAAATCTTTAAGCGCAGCATTTGCTGTAAACTCATCCAACGTTTTACCGGCAAAATAAACTTTGTTGGCGCGCAGATCAAGTTTTGCATCACGGGCGTTTTCAGTTCCTGCCACAGCCAGGATATACAAATCACGGTCAAACGCCGAGTTGCTGTCCCAGGCCAACAAAAACCGCGAATCCGCCTTTTCGCCTGTAATGCGGTGCGGTTCAATCCGCCAACCTTCCTGTTCAAATGCCGCCACGGCCAAACTGCCGGCTCGACTGCTATATGCCGCCATACAGGCGCCTGCCGCAGTATACAATTTGCGCGCTTCCATATACTCGGCCATAGTCCCTGTCGCTGCCGAAACCGGACAGGACCATAGGAGCAATACTACTGTAAGGCAAGCAATAACACGCATTTTATCACATTCCCTTATTACTGCATTGTGCAATACTATTCATCTCGCCTTCTTGCTGCAGTAGCTCACAGAATACTGTCAAAAGTTCGGGGTCAAACTGCGAGCCGGCAAATTTACGCAACTCTTTCACGGCCTGCTCTGCAGACATCGCCTTGCGATATGGCCGATCACTCGTCATTGCGTCAAAAGCATCGGCAATCGAAAGGATCCGGCATTCAATCGGAATCTCGTTGCCGGATAAGCCAATTGGGTAGCCGCTGCCATCCCACCATTCATGGTGCCGCAAAATCCACTCGGCAATATATACTAAATCCGAGGATGCCAGCGCAATTCGATAGCCGATTTCACTATGCCTGCGCATCTCCGTCCGCTCTTCTTCCGTCAAAGGTCCTGGTTTAAACAGGATAGCATCGCTGATACCAACCTTACCGATATCATGAAACTTGGCAAACAACCGCATCGCATCAAGCTGGTTGGATGCAAAACCTATACGTTCGGCCAGACTGCCAACCAACAGCTCCAGTCTTTCTGCGTGCCCTTCAGTAATAAAATCTCTGGCCTCAAGCAGGGTCATCATCGTATTGACCAAGCCGCTGCGAGTGCTTTGCGACCTAAGCAATTTCTCACGGCGAACCATATTATCTGCATCACGCATCAGCAAGCTAAGCTCCACAGGTTTGGTTCGGGCAATAGCATAACCCACAGACAAACTTAGGAACAAATCTCTGTTTTCCTGATTATACTGTTCCACACCCGCTCGCAACTCGCGGCACAGCTGTTGCGCCTGCAATTCCGACGCGCCCGGGCGTAACAGAACAAACTCGTCGCCACCCACCCGTGACAAAATATCGCCCACTTCGACATGTTCACTTAACAAAACCGCTGTCATTAACAGCCGCTGGTCACCGGCAGCGTGCCCCAGTGTCTCGTTGGTCATCTGCAAACCGTCAATATCACAGGCGATTAAGACACAGGGAAGCGGCATCGACTCCCGCCGCCGCTGGAATTCATATTCCAGGTATGTCCGATTATACAATCCGGTCAGGGAATCATGGGTACTCACGTGCTGCAACATGGCATTGGTCCGTTTGCGTTCGGAAATATCACGCAGGATCGTTACCGCAAAGACTTGTTCGCCTAATGCCGCAATGTCGATCGCAATATCTAGCGGCACCCGCGATCCATCCTGTCGGTGGAATTCGGTCGAGAACTCCTGCCGTCGTCCCGCAGAGTCAATTTTCCGCCCTAACTGCTGCAACGCAGTATCAACTGTTGGAAACAATTGCGGCAAATTCGCTGTCATTAACAGCGATCTCGTAAATCCCAAGATTTTGCAAGCCGCTTCGTTCGCATCAACAATCCGCCCCGCTGGCAGCTGAATCATCAGGATTCCATCCGACACTTTATCCAGAAGGTTTCGAAAGGTTTCCAGCTCGCCAATGCGTTTTTGCAATTCGGGGTAATAGTTTTTCCGGATTGAATGTTCGCCGAGACCAATCAGTTTTTCCCGGACAAACCCGGCATTCGGTTCAGAGAATGGCTTCATATATCGCCTCTACATCACAACGTGCCATCATTTTTGGATTCGTTGCCATGCATGCATCCTGCAATGCAAAATCTGTCAGGCGTGGCACATCCGATTTTTCCACGCCAAATCGGCCGACTGTTGCAGCAATCCCCACTGCTTCGCGCAAAGTACTGATCACCGCAACCAACTTGTTCACCCTTTCCTCCGCTGGAACAGTTTTCATATCTATTCCCATCGCCTGTCCAATTCGGTCAAACCTCTCCGGGCAAGCCGAATAATTAAATGCAACGACCCGCGGCAGCAAAATCGCGTTACATTCGCCATGCGGCAAATCAAAATAGCCACCCAGACTATGAGCCATTGCATGGACTGCACCTAAAATCGCATTGGAAAAAGCCAGACCTGCTTCAAGACTGGCCAACATCATCGACCCCTGATGTTCAAGGGATCGTGGATTGGCAACGGCTGCCTGCAAATGTCCGGCAATCAGGCGAATCGCTTCCAGTGCATGCAAATCCGTAATCGGCGAATGCGCCGAAGAAACATACGCCTCAATCGCATGCGTCAGTGCATCCATGCCCGTACACGCCACCTGGTGCGAAGAAAGCGTTGTGAGAGTTTGCGGGTCAATTAGCGAGACGTCGGGAACCACTGCTTTGCTGACAATTGCCATTTTTGTTTTTCGCTGCGTATCGGCTATAATCGCGAACTGGGATACATCGGCGGAGCTGCCCGCTGTCGTTGGGATGCATACCAACGGAGGGATGGGGTATTCTACCATATCCACCCCTTCAAACTCTTCAATGCCGCATTGATGACTTACCTCGATACCGATTGCCTTGGCGCAATCCATCGGGCTTCCGCCACCTACAGCCACAATCATGTTGCAGCCATATTGCTCATATAGTGTTCTACCCGCGCGCACTTCTGACATTTTCGGGTTTTCTGTCACATCCTTAAATATTACGTAAGGGATCGACATTCGCGCCAAACTGTCAATGACCCGCAAAGTCCAACCGGAAGCTTCAACGCCGGGGTCAGTAACCAGCAAGACTTTTTGCGCGCCGAGATTTTTCGCATATTGTCCGCTCATATCAATAGCACCAATGCCAAACAAAAACTCGGGAGCGACAAATTTCCGCAATTCCCATAACTGGATCACAGGAACACCTCCCCTTGACGATGAAGATGAATTATCACTGAGTACATAGCCAACGCTTCAATTATGCTACTGATTCGACAATCGCTCCTCGACCTCCTGCCATAGAAAAAGAAAAAGAGTCGGGTAAAACCAACGTTTCACCCGACTCTTCATTCTACATTTTACACTTTTTCTTCCGTGGCTTTTAACATATCTCCCGATACATTTGATAACGTACTGGCCATCTCTGCCAATTCCTGGCTGGCCTGGGCAATTTCCTGGATCGACTTGGCCTGGTTTTCCACATTAAGGTCAATCGATTGAATTTTCCCTGAAACAAGCGCTACCGACTCCTGAATTTTTTGCAGTAACTTGGTGATCCGATTGACCGAATCGGCGCTAGCAACAGCCAGCTTTCGTACTTCATCGGCAACCACGCCGAACCCCCGGCCCATTTCACCAACCCGCGCCGCCTCGATTGCCGCATTCAGACCGAGCAGGTTGGTCTGATTGGCAACGTTGCGGATAAACGAAACAATTTCATCGGTTTGCTTGGTTGTTTGGTCAAGCTCTTTGCTTAATCGGTCAATATCGCGGCTACTACTTGCCAGCGTAGAGGCGCTGGAACTCAGTTCTTCCATCCCTGCTGTCATTTCTTCTGAAGATGCCGCCAAACTATGAGCGATATTATTCACTTTCTCCTGATTGCTGATCATTTGTGTCGTTAATACGCAACCGATAACCTTGCCGTCCTCAATGATCGGCATTCCACATACAAGATATGGAATCCCTCCCAGTGCCATCTCGCTGCCAACGGCCCGAATCACTCTCATACCATTATTGATGCAGCGTTCTGCCGTTTTGCCGGTTACCGGATCGCCGACTTTGATCGGTAGACTGTAATGCTCAGGTTGCACGCAGGAAACATAACGATCGCCCTTGATTACCGAAACACTCATATCTTGAGGAACAATTGAATTCAGATAAGGCGCCACTTCGCAAAACAATTCCAGAATCTCTTCCGCCGTATGTTTTTTTTCCATGCTGTCCACCTGCCTACAAATTTTTTGTATTAAAATCCACCACCATCCGAACAGCCTATCAGCAAAAATACCCGGCAAATCGACCAGACCACTTTCCTTGCAGAAAGTGCCCATCGGCCTCATTGCCGGGATCTTCGGAAAGTCGGAGTTTAATTCCCTTTTACATATATGCTCTCAATTTCTCTGATTTTTGTCAAGCCAATCAAGTCATTAAACTCTTCAAAGGTGATCATTTCCGGAATCAGACTGGCCGTTGTTCCCGTTTCTTTCAATGTAGTCATGAGTCGCTTCAATGCTTTAGTCACTAGATACGTGGATGCCGTGGGAAAAATCACCAGGTCATAGCCCAATGACTCAAGCTCTTGTACCGGTAAAAACGGTGTACGTCCACCCTCAACCATGTTGGCCAGGACAGGAACTTTAAAGGAAGAGGTGATCTGTTTCATTTCCTCAATCGACTCGGGCGATTCAACGAATAAGATATCTGCGCCGGCTTCTTCATAGGCTTTGGCCCGTTCCAGCGCTTCGCCGATACCATGAACTGTCCGCGCATCCGTTCTGGCGATAATCATAAAATCACTATCGGTGCGAACATCGGCTGCCGCCTTGATTTTCCCGACCATCTCTTCTTTGGATACGACTTGACGGCCTGTCATGTGACCGCATTTTTTGGGCGCCACCTGATCTTCCAGTTGAATGGCCGCAACCCCGGCTTTTTCATATTCACGCACTGTCCGCATTACATTGACGGCATTACCAAAACCTGTATCCGCGTCGGCAATCACCGGCACATTGACTGCCTCAACGATATTGGCCGCCCGGGCCACCATTTCAGTCAGGGTTAGCAAGCCTACATCCGGTTTGCCCAGGTGACTGGCCGCCTGTCCATAGCCGGTCATATACACGGCTTCAAAGCCGACTTGCTCAATAATTTTCGCTGTCAATGCATCATGAGCGCCTGGCGCCACTACAATTTTGTTTCCAGCCATCATTTGTCTGAGTATTGTTGTTTTCCTCATGGTTTCTTTCGCCCCCACCTATTCTCCACACATTTAGCCAGAATCATTTTTGTATTGAGGAGGTTCCCAATGAACCCCCTCAATACTGCACACATACTTAAGGGTTATTTGGCTCAGTCAGCGGCGCCTGGCTCACAGGCCGCCGGATTGTCGGGGCTGCAAGCT
>CAYLSL010000089.1:0-8052 GCA_964386615.1 uncultured Veillonellaceae bacterium | reverse complement strand
CAGGCTGTGAAGGAAAAGGCCTTGGCCGCATGGCGCTCGAACAAATAGAGCGCCATGCTCACGAGCATGGGTTCCACGTCCTGGTAGCAACAATCTGCAGTCAGAATGCAAACAGTCTTCGTCTTTTCCTACAGCAGGGATTTGAACAATGCGCCCATTATAAAGAGGTCGGGCGGAAATTTGGCCAGTGGCTCGATGTCGTCGCCTATCAAAAAATCCTGCATTAATCCCGTACGTTCCGGTTTTGCACTAGGGCGCCCGGTCCATCTTCAGCCACGCTGACCTCCGCTTCACCAAAGGTTTTCATATCATTGAGCACGTGCAGCGACGCATGAATTAGTGAAATCCCCAGCGCAGCCGCCACTCCCTCGCCGACATTCATTTCCAGATACAGATAGGCTGGCAAATTGATGAGTTCGAGGATTTCGGCTTGGTACGGCTCCTTGGAAAAATGCGACCCGACCAGATATTCACGCACTGGCGGAGCTATCCGGCAGGCAATAAGAGCCGCCGCACTGGTCAGCGAACCATCCAGTACGATTGCGGATCCGGTAGCAGCTGCACCAAGCATGACCCCCACAAGTCCGGCCACTACCAGACTGCCTGAGGCATTTATTATTGCCATCCCGCCAACACCACCACGCACCTGTTCGATAATCCGTTCCAACATTGCCGGATGAGGAACATCAACACTGCCTGTACCGATTACTTGCACTCCCTGTGCCGAAGCCCTGCAGGCGATTTCCATCCCTTGTTCCATAACCTGAAGAATCTGCTCAGCTGTAGGTTTTTCGATGGTTGCAACGTCAAAACAGATCAGCTGGGCTGACACCTGCGCGGCAAAAGTATCGCTCATCCCCATGGTCCGCCGACTGCCATTCATCAGAACAAGTGCTGGAACAGACTTTTGCGGCCTAGGCCGGCGGGTAATTCCCGCCATTTTGCACGCCAAGTGTTCAAACGCGTGCAAACTTCCCAAAGGTTTAGTCAAATTATTCAAACGAAGTTGACATTTGGCCATAGCTGACTCGTCCAACGGTTTAATCTGTGCAACAACTTTTTCAAGCATGACTGACAACCTCTTCTTTCGTCATGGCAGCGACCATATTCACGGACATCTTCAGCATTTCCACCACAACAGAAGCCCCTATGGCCTCCCCTAAACGCACTCCCATATCGACACAGGGCTCAAGATTCAAGTATCCCAAGGCATGGATATGCGCCGGTTCACCCGATAAATGTGATGAAAACAGAAATTGCCGACAACGCGGCTCGATTGAATCGGCAAGCATTGCCGCCGCTGTGGTATTAAGCCCGTCAATGATGACAGCACAACGATTTGCAGCAGCCCCCAGAACAACACCCGCCAGGGCGCCAATTTCAAATCCTCCCACTTTTGCCAAAACATCAATCCCATCAGTTGGGCAGGGACGGTTGCATGCCAACGCCTTACGAACCAATTCAATTTTATACTGCAACTTCGTATCGGAAATTCCGGTGCCACGTCCGGTTACGACCTCCGGCGATAGCCCGGTAAATGCAGCGACAATCAGGGCACTGGCCGTGGTATTGCCGATCCCCATCTCGCCCAAACTGAAGCAATTATAGCCAAGGCGAACCCGGTCTTCGACAATTTCTATCCCAGTCTCAATCGCTTGAATAGCCTGTTCTCGGCTCATCGCCGGACCAGTGGTAAAGTCCTTTGTCCCGTATGCTATTTTGCGGTGCCAAAGGTCCGGCGCATCCGACAAATCGCCGGCAACCCCCACATCTGCCACTACCATCCCGGCGCCGCAATAGTTGGCGAAAGCGTTTGCGCTGGCGCCTTTAGCTACTACATAGTTGCGGGTCATCTGCAGAGTGGTGTCAATGGGATAGGCGCTCACTCCATTGCGGGCCACGCCATGATCGGCGCAGGTTACCACCATGCAGGGTTTCGGGGCGGGCGGGCGACTTTCCCTCATGATTCCGACGTACTGACAGACCATCGCGCCCAAGTGACCCAGGCTGCGCGGCGGCGGTAAAATCGATTGTAACTGCTGTTTTACCTGCTGCATCACCGAACAGTCCAGTTCATCAATCCGTGCCAATGTTTGTTCCAATAAACCCATTTCAGCCTCCATTAGAAATATATTTCCATGACAAAAAGAGAAAAAGGCTTAATTTGAGCGCAACGTCTCAAAAAAAGCCTTCTTTATCCACGAAGGATTGAGTCTCGGTTGTGGCAGGTCTCCTGGCTCCCGGTTCCTCGACGCCTTGCGCCTTCCCCTCGCGAGTGGCATTGCAAGATCTCCCCGGTACAGTGGTGGGCCCGCGCCTACGCATGCCTGACATGCTCAGCCTTCCCTATTCTCCCCGAACTATCGGGGCACCCCAACCAAATTTACAAATTCAATTGAGGTTATTATACCAGCGATTGTCGAATTGCCGCAAGCAGGAAGCTGCGTTTTTTTGTGGAATACATCCACAATCAAACCAAAAAGGGGTGTCGCTACCTTGGCAACAGTACAGACAAAATATCTGGGTGATTTACGAACCGAATCGGTGCATCTTCAGTCCGGCAACAAATTGATTACCGATGCGCCGACTGACAACCAAGGGCGGGGTGAAGCCTTCTCTCCCACCGATTTGCTGGCTACTGCTTTTGGCGCCTGCGTGCTGACCATCATGGGCATCGCCGCCAAAACGCATGGATTCGACATCAACGGAACCGAAGTGGAAACGACAAAAGTTATGGGCACCGAGCCTCGACGTATTGTAGAGCTAATTACTTCTTTTAAATTTCCCCACAATAATTTCAGCGCCAAACAAAAGAAAATCCTTGAACTGACCGCCAAAGAATGTCCTGTGTTCAACAGCCTGCACCCTGACATCAAGAAAACCGTGACTTACATTTATCCGAAATAACTCACCGCAATATTTCAGCGTGTTTAACAACCCTAAATTCGCGTTGAAACTGCAACAACTAAAAACAGAGTCGACAGCGCGGGAAAGTTTCTATTCGCTGTCGACTCTGTTTTTTATTCCAGGTTGGAGGTACAATGCGGACAACGCACCGCTTTTAGCGGGATTAATGAAAAGCAGAATGGGCACTCTTTAGTTGTCACCGGCGCCTCAACCGGTTTTTGCTTGAAGCGGTTGATTTGGACAATCATCAGATAAATCGCAAATGCCACAATCAAAAAGTCAATGATCGTATTGATAAAGATACCGTAGTTGATTGTTGGTGCGCCGGCAGCTTTGGCCGCGGCTACCGTCGGGTAGGCAGTTCCAGACAGATTGATGAACAGATCTGAGAAACTGATTTTGCCGAGTAATAATCCCAGCGGCGGCATCAAAATATCACCAACAAACGATGACACGATCTTGCCAAAAGCGCCGCCGATTATTATCCCCACGGCGAGATCAACCACATTGCCCCGCATGATAAATTCCTTAAACTCTTTTAACATCCCACACTCCTCCTCGAAAATTTATTCAGGCTATATTCAGTCACCGTTCAAACGCCGTATCACCGTTGCATGCTGCGGAAACAAACGTAATAATTCTGCGCCGGAAAACAACTCGAAATTTTGATAGTCAAAACCTGGAGATACGGCACAGCTTACAAGGCAAAATCCCTCCGTCGTTGCAAGTTCTGCGCCAAAAATACGATTGCGTGGCACCAAAATCTGTGGTAATTCCCCCTGAGTAACCGCCAACCCCAATCGCCCTGTCGACAGACGGCCGGCATCATCAAGTTGGTGGATCAACAACGGTGATCCGTAGTGATAAAACCATAGTTCATCAGATTTTAGACGATGAAATTTCGATACCTGTCCCGCTTTCAGTAAATAATAGATTGAAGAAGACAATGGCCGCCCTTCGCTTAACTGCTGACTTTTAAATAATTCACGGCAATAACCGCCTTCGACATGCGCTTCCATTTGTAACGCAGTAATGAAATCATCTGCTGTTAACATTGCAACCTGCTCCTTGTCATCATTAAAATGTTCACCCGGGAATATCAGGCCAGTCTTCCTTTTTCGACAAATCCAGCCCAACCCAGCGATACACCGCAACCCCGCACAAATAAAAAACCAAGCCAAAAAGCAACGGGTTGTCCAGCATGTTTTGTCGAATCAACCGTTCCAGTTGTTCCGGCAGAAAGCCCATTACGAAATAAAGCAACAACATCGTAAGGGGAGTTATCAAGATCCCCCAGATCGCGCATTTCTTCCAACTCAGCCTGGTTTCGTTTGATTTTCGTGCGTCGCCCATTATTCAGCCCTCCCCAGTCATGCAGGAAGTATCCGGACAAACCAGAAATATAAGATAAAGAATTCACCAAGCAAAGAAATCGGGGGCGAACTATACAGATGAAAACTTGCCGCCAGTTAAAATTCTTGTGGCGATTGCTGCTTGTGGTATTAGTCCTGCTCTTATTTACAATCCAAATTGCTGCAGCCAATCCAAGCGCTGAAATTATTTTATTTGGTTTTTTTAACCGTGACGGTGACCGGCTGATTACGTTGGGACCTGTCGACATCACATTTGAGCTGCAACAACCGCAGGTGATCTTTGCCAGCAATCAACGCCTGGCGGGAACGTACACAAAAACGCAACAGAAATCGGCCATCAGCACAAATCGTCACACAGCAGGCAATTTCGACCATTTGGCAGGTCATATCCTCGTTGTCAATGGTCCTGGACCTGCTAATCAAAGCGCCCTGCTTGCCGAAACGGCTTTTTTCAATGAACGCCAATTCCCACAGCTTGTCAACAGAGAAGACACAGGCAAAACATTAGAAAATCGTCAACGCATCGCGGAATTCCGACATCGAAGCGTAGCAAACAGTTGGCCTGTGCTGCAAACCGATGATGGAACACAATTGCAGCTCGTATTATTCGAACAGCTTGGCGATCAAGCATTGGCGAGTCTTGTCCTGTTCAGGCCCGACCGGATCCTGTGCCGGGATTTCCCTGCCACTTACAACCCTATTTCAACCTGGCGGGTGGATGATGGCGGCGTTATCAGACCAGAGCAATTTCGCATTCTTTATCTCGCCAAACATCAAGGCATTTGGGAATTTGCTTATGAATTCATCGGCGCTGAAGGAATCAATCTTGAATTTGTCCGTGAAAATCAAGCGGCCTTTACCATAATCAGCCGTGCTTCACGCTACATGTCGCCTTTCTGAAGAGTATGACCGCATACTGGAACGGCTCCGCTCACTCGTTTGGCAGACTTTCCATCAGCAGCATTTTGCCTTCACGGGCCGCCCATTTAATCTCATTGGCAGTAACAGCAGCTTCAATCAAGCCATGCACGTAATAACTACCGGTCAGTTTGCTTTGCCATTGTTCAATCGCTACAGTCAGTCTCTCCCAATAAGCTTCATTGATCGGTTCTGGCTCTGTAATTCCTCCGTCAACCATTACGGTTCGCAATTTGCAGTTAACCCGGTTGAGGGTTTCATTGCTGCTGCCGAGAATTGTTAAAATCGCGCGAAATTCTTCGCTGATTGGCGGATCACCGGCCTCATGCCGCCGCTGCAATCGTACCGGCAACAGATCATAAATCCGGTCGGCCTTTTCTGTAAGCGCTTCATTGTAGCCGGACAATCGACCAGCCAGCGTAAGCCATTGATTTAGCTTTGCGCTCCCGGCGAACGCCAGGTCGGTTTCGCGCGCCGACAGGCTGATCAGGTTTCGCACTGCCTGATTCATGCCATGAACCCGACTTTTTTCCGCTGGATCAAGGTCGGGTTCTTGATTTTCCAATTTTACATATTCGTTAACAGCTTGGCAAAAATAGGACACTGATGCTTCATTGGCCAGCCTCAACTGCTCTTTGAGCTGCCGGTTGTAACGAGGTGGCCAGAGCAACATGTTCACTACCATAGCTGAGGATAGTCCGGTAAAAATCACTCCTGTCCGGTTTAACGCGTGGGGCAGAAACAACTCTTCACTGGACCCCATGACAAAGACCGCTGCCACAATCCCCATCGAAATTCCACTATGCAATCCCATTTTCAGATAAACCATGATCAGCAGAATACTGACCACTCCCATGACAATTGGCGTTCCGCCGAGCAGATAGCCAAACAGCAGCCCGATGGCAACTGCAATCAAATGAACCACGATCTGGTCTTTAGCCGTTTTGACAGTCAAAAACAGCGATGGCTGCATGTTGACCACAGCAGATACGGCGCCAAAAAATGCTGGCTCCAGATTAAAGAACTTACACAAATACATCGTGATACTGACGGCGATCCCCGTCTTGATTATTCTGGCGCCAATCTTCACTTTTCACTCACCCGTTTCATTCATCCCTAATTATTTCTTCTTCCGTCTGCACCACGATTCCTGCTGTCTTAAGCAAAGCAGCGAATACACCATCACCCGGAATCAATCGACCGGAAAAACTGCCGTCATAAATCTTTCCACAACCGCACGAAGGTGATCGTGCCTTCAAGATTGCTGTCTGACAGCCGGCTTGTTTAGCCAGTTTCAATGCAAGCTGAGCTCCCGCCTGATAGGCATCGGTCACATCCTCGCCATCAACTGTCACAACGCGACCGGCAATAATTTCCGCCGGCGAACGTGGCACCGCCAGTCCTCCCAACAGCTCCGGACAAACTGTGAGAGCCTGGCCTGATGAAACCAGTCCGCCCACTTCCGGACAGAGATATCCTGTTCCATTGTAGCGGCACGGTTCACCGGCAAGGCAGGCGCTGACTAAAATCATCTTGCCACCACTCGATTCACTATTTATTCTTTATGACTGCCGGCCCTGTTTCTGAATTTCTTCCGCCAGTTCATTAAGGTAGGTCCATCGTTCCAACAATTCATCCAGTTTCGTCGTCAATACAGTCTGACGGGCTGTCAAGCACTGCAAACTTTCAAAATCACTGCCGGCAGCTGCTATTTCATCGGCTATAGTCTGCAACTCCTGTTCTACAGCAGCAATCACAGCATCAATCGTATCATATTCGCGTTGTTCATTGAACGTGAAGCGCCGCGCCGTTCGCACCGGGACCGTCGTAGCTGTTTTTGCAGCAACCGGTTTCACTTCTTTTGTTTCTGCCTGCGATGCCAGTAGGACCTGCTTGGCTTGGTAATCGCTGTAACCGCCAACATATTGGGTAAGCATGCCATCGCCGGTAAAGGCGAAAAGCTTGTCGACCACCCGGTCCAGAAAGTAACGATCATGCGACACTACGATAACCGCGCCGGGAAAATCATCCAGATAATCTTCCAGTACGGTCAGGGTCTGCACATCCAGATCATTGGTCGGTTCATCCAATAACAAAACATTCGGTGCACCC
The DNA here is from genome assembly GCA_964386615.1 of uncultured Veillonellaceae bacterium. Classification (GTDB taxonomy): domain Bacteria; phylum Bacillota; class Negativicutes; order UBA1444; family UBA1444; genus UBA1444. Next base: position 742 of record CAYLSL010000089.1, on the reverse strand, counting down.
ATCAAAATTCTGAGCAGGAACAGGCGACGGCGTTCACCGCCGGACAGTTTCGCGATCGGCTGCCATTGACTGTTGGGCGAAAACAGGAATCGTTCCAGCATCTGCGCGGCGCTGATTGTTTCGCCGCTTTGCGTGGTGATGAAATTGGCTTCTTCGCGGATGTATTCGATCACCCGCAATGACTCATCCATCTCACTGCTTTCTTGCGAGAAGTAACCGATCTTGACAGTCTGGCCGATCTCGGCCGTTCCTTGTGTGGGTGTCAACCGGCCGGCAATCAGATTGAGCAGGGTTGATTTGCCGCTGCCATTCGGACCGATAATCCCCAAGCGGTCATTTTTCAGCACATTGTAGCTAAAATCGCGGATCAGTTCGACTGCATTGTAACCATAACGGATATTGCTCAGTTCGATAATTTTGCGTCCGAGCCGGGTCGCAGCCGCTTCGATTTCCAGTTTACCTGTCGGCGTGCTGGCTTTTTGGCTGCTGAGTTCTTCAAATCTTTCGATCCGGGCTTTTTGTTTGGTGGAGCGAGCCTGAGCGCCTCTACGGATCCAGGCCAGTTCATTGCGCAACAGATTCTGGCGCTTGCGTTCGCTACTTTCCTGCTGTTCCTCCCGCTCCGCCCTACTAACCAGAAAATCGCCATAATTCCCTTCGTAAGAATACAACCGACCTTTGTCGATTTCGATGATCCGGTTGGAAACCCGGTCAAGAAAATAACGATCATGCGTAATCATCA
>CAYLSL010000088.1:7044-8104 GCA_964386615.1 uncultured Veillonellaceae bacterium | reverse complement strand
AATTACATCTGTTGTCGTTTGGCATAAAAATTGCATATGGGCAAACTTGTTGAAAAACAAGGACGCAAAGCTATGGATCTAAGGAAGCCTGCTTCTATGACTGCCAAGTTGCTATTCAGATGGTATCGGAATATTTCATTCGTCAGAAGTGCAATGCGCAAATCTGGCGATTTTTTTGCCCAAAAATGTTTGAAGGAGTCTGAGAAATGAAAATCAAAAGTATTCAAACCCGATTATTGCTTGTACTACTGCCGTTGGTGTTAATTGCGCTGAGCGTATTGGCGGGGAGCAGTTACTACCTGTCGAAACAATCGTTAGCAAAGAGTATTGGACAGACGGCGATGGCGGTGGGGATGGACTACTCGCAGCGCGTACAGGCGGACATGGAAACCATGATCGCTCAATTGGAAGATCTGGCCAGTGTTGCACAAATCAGTGCAGGGACAGACAAAGTGCAGAGCGTGGCTATTATGTCCGAGACACAAAAACGACTGGGTAAATTTGACGTGTTGGTGCTGATTTCCGCCGACGGCAGCGGGATTACCAGCGCGGGCGCCGCCGCTTCCTATGCGGATCGTGAATATTTCAAAAAAGTGATGGCGACACAAAAGCCTGCTGTTTCCGAGCCTTTGGTATCGAGAGCGACTGGTAAACTGGCGGTGGCGTTGGCGGTGCCGATAACCAATCAGGGACGGCTGACGGGTGTACTCGTCGGAACTTTTTCGATGGATCGCTTAAGCGCGATGATCAAGGAACTCAAATTTCTCGAAACTGGTTATGGTCAGTTGGCGGACGATTCCGGCATGATTATTGCCCACCCACTGCGTGGCGATTTGACTGGCAAGCTCAACCTTCAGGAAAAGAGAATCAATCCGGAGTTGAAGCTGGCCAAACCGGAACTGGACGACCAATTAATCAATTTATTTAAAACTGCGGTGCAATCCGGCAAGCAATCAATGGGACATTATACCTTTGTCGATGATGTTTCGCGAATTTCGGTCTTTACGCCGCTTGATCTGCCGGGGGGCCAGCGATGGATATTGGCAGTGGCGGCGCCGGC
>CAYLSL010000088.1:0-6944 GCA_964386615.1 uncultured Veillonellaceae bacterium | reverse complement strand
GCCGCGATTGAAGCGGCCAGAGCCGGTGAACAGGGACGCGGCTTTGCCGTGGTTGCCGAAGAAGTGCGCAAACTGGCTGAGCAGTCTGAGGCGGCAACCAAACAAATTTCTACGTTGATTGGCGGGATTCAGGGCGATACCGAACAGGCAGTCGCGGCCATGGACAATGGCACCCGCGAAGTAAAACTGGGTGCCGAAGTGGTGAATGCAGCCGGTCAGGCCTTCCATGAAATCGTTGGCCTGGTGACGCAGGTATCGGATCAGGTAAAGGAAGTTTCCGCCACGATTGAGCAAATGGCGGTTGGCAGTGAGCAAATCGTCGGCTCGGTGAATAAAATCGACAAGTTGAGCAAAGACGCGGCGGGGCAGGCACAGAACGTATCGGCCGCCACCGAGGAACAGTCGGCTTCGATGGAGGAGATCGCTTCTTCCAGCCAAAGCTTGGCGCAATTGGCGATTGACCTGCGGGATGCGGTCGGCAAGTTCCACGTATAAAATTTAGGATAACGGGATCAAGGATAAGGGCGTTTCGGTCAGAGAACCGAGGCGCCCTTATATTATTGTCAAGACGTTTCTGCAGGGGTTTGTTCATGGCAAAGCGAAATCATAAACACCGTAATAGAATATCGGAGGAAGGAATCGACCAGATGTTCAATCGAAGGGGAAAACCTAAAATTCTGCAGTTGGCCTTGATTTTGTTATTCTTGATCATCTCAAGCAGTAACAGTTATGCAGAACCGGAAGTGAAAAAAATCATTACCGTGGCTGGCGATGAGAACTTTCCCCCCTATGAGTTTTTGGATGAACGCGATGGACTGAAAGTGTACCGGGGGTTCAATATCGACCTGATCCGGGCAGTCATGGAAATAAATGGTCAGGAGCTGCAGTTTTTGCCGCTTCCCTGGCAGGAAGCGCTGCGTGCTTTGCAGGAAGGCCGGGTCGATGCAATCGGCGGCATGAAATATGACGCGGAACGGGCGCAGTACTTTGATTTTTCCGAAGAGTATCTGGTAAACTCCCTGGCGATATTTGTCGCCAAAGATAATTCAATCATTGTCGAATTAGGTGACCTGGAAAACAAACGGATTGCCGTGCAAAAGGACGACATCGCTTATCAAAAATTACGAGGCAGGGTTTTGGAACTGACCGCTACCGTAAGTCAGGAAGAGGCGATTAAACTGCTTGTCGCAGGGAAAGTGGAGGCGGTGGTTGGCAACAAGATGGCTGGACAATATATTTTGCAGCGCTTGGGCGCCATGGACTCGGTTAAGAGCGTTGGCGGGATAATTAACCCGGAGCGCTACGGATTTGCCGTGCGTCGGGATAATACGGAACTCCTTCAGAAGTTCAATGAAGGACTGCGAAAAGTCAAGCAGGATGGAACCTATGATCGGATATATCAGAAATGGTTTGGTGAACCGGTCGATTATCCGGCGCATTACTATAAACGTTACCTGAGTTATCTGATTGGCGGCTTGTTGATAACTGTGGTGTTGGTTTTGATATTTGGTCGAATCAATTATATGCTAAAACGCGAAGTCGCCAACCGAACCCAGGAAATCAACCGGGCTAATGACGAACTGGTCCGCATGAACAGCTATATCCAGGATGTGAACCGTTATCAGTCGAATGTACTGAACAGCGGTTATGGCGGAATCCTGACCTGTGACGGAGCTGGCATAATTCGGTTTGCCAATCACTATGCCAGTGAAAGATTGCAAATCATTGGTGACCCATCTGAACTGGATTTGCACGATGTTCCGGCCGGCAAATGGATTTTGGATATTTTGCAAACTGGCGATAGCTCCGGCGAACTGCTGCTGGGCGAAAACTGGCTGGAATTCGCGGTTTTGCGGCTGGCCGCCGGCAATCAACCGGCTGAAATCGTCGTGCATTTCCGCGACATCAGCGAGGAAAAAAAGCTACGCGAAGATGTGGTCAAACGCCATAAAATGGAAGCGCTGGGCCAGCTGGTCGCTTCGATTGCTCATGAAATCCGCACACCGCTGACTTCTATCAAGACATTTACCGAGATGTTGCCGAATAAATACGATAATGCTGATTTCCGCGAAAAAATCAGTCGGTTTGTGCCGCAGGAAATTGAACGCCTGAATCGAGTGGTCAACGATTTACTGGCTTATGCCAATCCGCCGGTTGTCCATCAGGAGACGGTTCCTCTGAAAACATTGGTAGATGGGGTAATGGTTTACTTCGCCGATGCGATCGCCCGTCAGGGGATTGACTTTAGAGTGGACTGCGATGACCGGTTGCGGGTATGCGTGGACCGGCATCAAATGAAGCAAGTTCTGATCAACGTGTTGCTTAATTCATTACAGGCTCTGGCCGAGCGGGAAAATCCGCGGCTCAGAATCACGGCCGAGCTATTTGAGGAACGGGTGGTATTGCAGGTAACGGACAATGGACCGGGGATTTCGCCGGAAGTCCGGCAAAAAGCATTTGAGCCGTTCTTTACCACTAAGGCCGGCGGAACCGGATTGGGGTTATTTGTCAGCTATCAACTGGCAAGGCGTAATAGTGTGGAAATACAACTGGATGGTGCACCGGATGGCGGCGCCATGATTCGGCTTATCTTTAGTAAGACTATGGAGGTGCTTGACTGAATGCGTCAATTGCTTATTGTCGATGATGAACCAGCAATCTGCGCGTCGCTGTTGTTCGCCCTGGAAGATGAGTTTCGTGTGTTTGAGGCATACACGGCGGATGACGCGCTGGATGCAATTCGGCAGAAAGAAATTGAAATCGTGCTGCTTGATCTGAAATTGGGTAACAGTGATGGATTGCAAGTCTTGCAGCAGATCAAAGCAGAAAAGCAAGGTATCGTCATCATCATGATGACTGCATTCGGCAGCATCCATTCTTCGGTGGCGGCTATGAAAACCGGCGCTTTTTATTACATTACAAAACCGATTGACATGGATGAACTGCGGATGCTATTGGCGAAGGCGGTTGAATATCTCAGCCTCGAGTCACGGGTGCAGTATCTGAACAACAAACTTACCGAAGTTTACGAAGTAGAAGGGATTATCGGCAAATCAGCCACGATGCGGCAAGTGACCGCGCAGATTGACAAACTGCGCAATGTGGATGCAAATGTGCTGATTACCGGTGAGAGCGGCACCGGCAAAGAACTGGTTGCGATGGCGCTGCATTATGGTGGAAACCGGCGAAATGAGCCGTTCGAAGTCGTGAATTGCGCGGCCATTCCGCTCGACTTACTGGAAAGTGAACTGTTCGGCCACGAGAAGGGGGCCTTCACCGGTGCGACCCAGCGCCGCAAAGGATTGTTTGAATTGGCGGACCGGGGAACCATTTTTCTCGATGAGATTTCCGAACTGGACCAGCGTCTGCAGGCGAAATTGCTCAGAGTGGTGCAGGAAAAAGAGATTATGCCGGTTGGTTCAGGCCAGCGCAAAAAAATTGACGTTCGGATCATTTGCGCCACCAACCGTGACCTGCGCCAACTGGTTGCGGCGGGAAAATTTCGCGAAGATCTGTTTTTTCGGCTCAATGTGGTGAACATCAACCTGCCGGCGCTTCGGGAACGTCCAGAGGATATCCCGCTGCTGGTCTATTCCTTTGTACAGAAATACAACCGAAAAATGGGACGTTCCGTGCTGAAAATTGAAGAAGAGGCCATCCGAGCCTTAGTGAACCATGAATATCGAGGTAATGTACGCGAACTGGAAAATATCATCGAAAAAACACTGGTGTTTTTGAACGGTGATGTGCTGACCCTGGCGGATTTGCCGCAGGAAGTACGTTGTCCGCTGACAAATGCATCAGCAGTCGGCCAAGCTGATGCTGAACTGATTCCGATACGTGTGGGGCAGGACCTGCCGACGATTCAGAAAACGGTGATTATGGCCACCTTGAAACATTGTGGCAGCGACAAACAGAAAACGGCTGAAATGCTAAAGATCAGCGAACGAAAGCTGTGGTATAAATTGAAAGAATATGACGAATCGTAAGCAAGGCGACTTAGGCTGAATAGTCTGCCGGATTTTTGAAGAGCAACTGCGGTTGCTCTTTTTTACTGCAAAAAATGCACTGACTGCAAAATTTGCAATGTTTATTGCTTGACAGAGTTGTCAGCAATCGCCGGAACCCTACAAAAACGTTGTTTGTTTCATTCGCCGGTAAATGGCATGGGACTTGCAATAGATAAGAATAGTTTGAATACTTTGTCCTGATGGGCTGAAAGAAAATCTGAAAAGGAGGTGCAAAAGATGTCTGTTGATTGGGTGAAGGAATATCCGGGAGCGATTACGGTCTGCGATGCACAGGGAATCATTCTTTATATGAACGAAAGGGCAATTAAAGTGCTGTCTGGCGACGGTAAAACTCTGGTAGGACAGAATCTGCTGGAATGCCATCCTGAACCGGCCCGGACAAAATTGGCCGAAATGTTGCAAACACAACTCCCCAACACCTATACGATTGAGAAAAATGGCATTAAGAAAATGATCCACCAATCGCCCTGGTTTTCAGACGGGCAATACAGCGGCTTTGTTGAGTTGTCTGTAGAGATTCCGTTCAGTATGCCGCATTTCGTGCGAAAACCCAAAGTCTAGAATGGTGATTAACGATCTTCCCGGTTCATAAATAATGGAGGTGAATCAATTATGGAGTTTGCCATTATCAAAGGAGTAGCCACGCTGAAACTGAACTTTCTCGCCACCACGACCGTTGCCGCCTTGCTTTGGTTGTTCGGTAACTGGGCGCGGCGGATGATCCCTTCACTGGAAAAATACTGCATTCCGGCGCCGGTTATCGGCGGGTTCGTATTTGCCATGCTGGCCTGGTTTTTGCGGTCAGGCAATATTCTGGTTTTTCAGTTGGACAATTTGCTGCAGACTCCATTCCAGCTGATTTTCTTTACCGCGATCGGCCTGGCAGCCAGTCTGTCGCTGTTGATGCGCGGTGGTAAGTTGTTCGTGTTGTATCTGGTTGTTGCCTGTTGGCTGATCGCAATTCTGCAGAACGTGATCGGTGTGTTTGTGGCGAATCTGCTTGGCGTCCATCCGGTGCTCGGCGTCATGGCCGGCGCGGTGGCGCTGGAAGGCGGGCCGGGAAACGCGGCGGCGTTTGGGCCGATGGCAGAAAAACTGGGCGTCATTGGCGCCACAACGGTCGGTATTACAGCAGCCACCTATGGAATATTGGTTTCCGGTTTTCTCGGCGGCCCGACTGCGCGATGGCTGATCGAACGTCATAAAACGCCGATTGCCACTGCCGAAGACCTTGAGCTGAACGCACTGAAAGAATCATTGGATAAAGAACGCGATGCAGATTCGATTACCACGCCCAACGTCGTCAAGATGATCACACTGATTCTGGTAATGATGGTGATCGGCGCGATGGGGGCAGCCAAGGTGAAGGCGGTTACCGGTTTTGATCTGCCGCATTATGTCGGCGGCATGTTCATGGCGATTATTTTCCGCAACGTCAATGATGCAGTAAAACTGGTCCGCTTGAGCCCCAAATCAGTCGATCTGATTGGCGATGTTTGCCTGGGGCTGTTCCTGACCCTGGCAATGATGTCGCTGCGGATATGGGAACTGGCCAATCTGGCGTTGCCGCTGATGATCATGCTGCTGGCCCAGACTGTGTTTTGCGTGGCATTTTGTATCTGGCCGTTGTTTGCGATGCTCGGTAAAAATTATGACGCAGCAGTAATGTGTGCTGGCATGATCGGACACAATCTGGGAGTTGCTCCGAATGCCGTGGCCAACATGGATGCAGTCTGCCGTCGCTACGGCGTGGTTGTGACCAAAGCTTTCATCATCGTACCGCTATGCGGCGCCGTGCTGGTAGACATTGTGGCGATTCCCAACATTGTGTGGTTTATCAATTATTTTGCTAAATAGATGGGAGGAAAATCAACATGGCAAAACTGGTAGAATGTGTACCTAATTTTAGTGAAGGCCGCCGACCGGAAGTAATCGAGGCGATTGCCGATGAAGTCCGGAAGGTGGAAGGGGTCAAACTGCTTGACGTAAAACCTGACGCCAGTCACAACAGGGTTGTCGTCACCTTCGTCGGAGAACCGCAGGCAGTCAAACTAGCCGCGTTCAACGCCTGCAAAAAAGCCGCCGAACTGATTGATATGGAACAACAACAGGGCGAACATCCGCGGATCGGCGCCACTGACGTCATTCCGTTCATCCCGGTCAAGGAGATCAGCATGGAAGAATGTGTTGCACTGGCGGATGAACTGGCCCGAGATATTGCTGAAAAGCTGGCGATTCCCGTTTATCTGTATGAAGAAGCGGCAAAAATTCCAACTCGCCGCGCCCTGCCGGATATCCGCAAAGGCCAGTATGAAGGCTTGAAAACTGAAATCAGTAAACCGGAACGCAAACCGGATTACGGCCCGGCCCGGATGCACCCGAGCGCAGGCGCAACTGTCGTTGGCGCCCGTCAATTCCTGATTGCCTACAATATCAATTTGGATACTGCTGATGTCAACATTGCCAAAAAGATTGCCAACTGCATCCGCGAGGCCAAAGGAGGCTTCAAGTATGTACGGGCGATGGGGATCAGCGTTGACGTGCACGGGCGCGAGGTGGCTCAGGTAACGATCAATATGGTGAACTATCAAGGAACGCCGCTGTTCCGGGTGTTTGAAACTGTCAAAAACGAAGCGGCCCGTTATGGTGTCAATGTCATTGGCAGTGAAATCATCGGCATGACACCAATGCAGGCGATGCTGGATGTCGCTGAATATTACCTGCGGTTGGACGGCTTTGAGCGGAAACAGGTGCTGGAAGACTCGCTATAAACGAAAAGGGGAAGAATGTAAGCATGAAATTGATTGAGCTCACCGTAAACGATTTTATCGAAGTACTGGCATCGGATGCGCCGGCGCCAGGCGGCGGCTCGGCTGCCGCCCTGATGGGGGCGGTGGGGGCTTCGCTGGCGGC
>CAYLSL010000087.1:0-8191 GCA_964386615.1 uncultured Veillonellaceae bacterium | reverse complement strand
ACACTGCCGTCTGCACGAAACGAAGCCGAGGTCCCCGCTTTGAAAGCTGCTGACATGCTATGCCTGGTGTCAATGTAATAGGTTGCATTGTTCTGGAGTACGGCGGCTTCTGCCGCAAGAGACGAAGAAACCAGGAACAGAAGCGTCAGACATACTAACACCATCGTCTGTGACCGTATTCTTGTCATCACTACCCCTCCTTTATTCCCTTGCCGCTGAAACAGGGCAACAGGATTTGCTGCACATATTCGCCAACTGCCCGCAATAACCCTGCAAATAAATCGCCCCGGCTTATAGCCGGGGCGATTTATTTGCACCTGCGTTCTACTATCGCAGTAACTTGCCAACCATATACTCAAGAATCTTAACTCCGTTGATCATCGCCGAACGGTCGAACTTCATCGATGGGTCATGCAGCCCCGGAGTCAAATCACAACCGAGACCGATATAACCCGCTTTCAGCGATGGTTTTGCCTGGATGAAATTATGGAAATCCTCTCCGCCCGGCGTCACGATCGGGTCCAGCAAGCCGGTATCGCCCAATACGGTGCGAATCGCTTGCCTTGCCAGTTCAATGATTTCCGGGTGATACTCCGCTGCCGGAACGCCGCCCTTGACGACGGTTGTCGCCGTGGCGCCAACTGTTGCCGCTCCTGCTTTGATCGCATTTTCCGCTTTTACCAGCAGCGTCTTCATTGCGTCATTTTGCTGCGCCCGCAAATCCAGTGCCATTTCGGCCCGGTCCGGAATCTGGTTGAGCGTCGCCCCGCCGGCCTGCAACCGGGTCACTTTGCAGGTTGCAGGAATCACCGGGTTGATATGGATTGCATTAATTGCATTGATAGCCGCCGCCGCTGCATCGATCGCGTTGACTCCGAGATGAGGTCTGGCGCCATGAGCAGTCTGGCCGCTTATCGTCGCTTCCATGATGTAACTGGAACCATGGTACAAGGCCGGTGTAGCCTGTCCCGTCTTGGCCTCCTGAATCGGCCGCAGATGAATGCCCAACACGACATCCACATCATCCAGCGCTCCGGCTTCGATCATGCGGGTAGCGCCAAACAGTTTTTCTTCCGCCGGCTGGAACAGGATTTTCAGCGTGCCGCGCGTGATCCCGGCCGCAGCCAGTTCCTGGGCCGCCGAGAGCACCATCGTGCAGTGAGCATCATGCCCGCAGGAATGTACACACACATCCTTTCCGTCGACCACATGCTCCAAAGCATCCATGTCAGCCCGCAATGCCACTACCGGTCCGGGCTCTTTGCCTTTGAGCACGGCAACAATTCCTGTTCCGCCGACACCGGTTGTAACCGAAAACCCTGCGGCCGCAATTTTTTCTGCCAGCCAGGCCGACGTTTTAAACTCGGCAAAACCTACTTCCGGCATTGCATGCAACGCATCATAGGTTGCCAGTATTCTTGTCTCCATGTTTTCCATTGTTTTCCCCTCCCTGCCTTAGGCAAAGAATCTCATCACAAGCATGGCGATGCAGGCATTCAGTATGCTTGCCACCATGAGCAGCGGCCAATATTTTTTAGGGACATCTGCCACTCCCAGCAGCCGACCCATGTATTGCAACTGGGCTCCCATCAGGAACAGCGCCGGAATTAGGATCGAGGCATGGGTGCCATTCAAGATTCCTTTGCTGATCAAACTGACCGCAACGCCAGTCCCCGCCGAAGAAGAAAGCCAGGTTGTCAATAGTACGGTGACTGCTTCTCCCGGCAAACCGAAAACGCCCATCATCGGACCAAACACGCGACCGATAAACTGCATCGCACCAACCAGGTTCAAGATTTCGGCAATGACATAAGCCATCAATACGTTGGGTAATAAGTTGTTAATGGCGATTTGCCAACCTTTGCGGGCACCGATGACAAAAATGTCAAATGGATTATTCGTTGTCGGTTTTGCATTATTGCTCATTGCGGAAATCCTCCTTGTAGACAGTGCTTAAAACAACACGAACGAAAATGGCGCCGACAAATTTCAGAACAAACATCAATACCAAGGGGAGAATGACCGGCACGGTCAAGAAGGTAAATAATGCTGCCCCGATCGAGAAGTAGTTGCTGATCATCCCAGCTCCCGAATATTGCCATGCGCTCATCACAACGAGGTCCTTGGTCGTGATTTGCTTTTCATCCATCAATTCTTTCGTTAACGCTGCACCGGCATCAGTGCTTTGCAGGTCGGTGATCAACGCAAGGCCGGTTAGGCCGGGGATGCCCAACAATGGTTTGAGCAGCGGCGTGAGCAGTTTATGCGCGGCCTTGATTGCGCCATAATGCGTAAAAATTTCCAGACAACCTAACGCCAGCATAACAGTCGGCGCCAAGGATAATGCAAACAGGAAGCCCGCTTTGGCACTGACCCCGCCAACACCCATATACGTGTTTTTGGCCGGATCCTTCATCGTACCGAACGCACCGCCCAACGTGGTAAAGTCAAATGCGCTCAGCCATTTCATCCCTTCCACCTTCATCAAAAGTCCAGAGAAAAATATAATTGCTACAACTAACGCAACGTATGCACCCGGGCCGGCTTTCCATTCACTGGCGTCATGCTCTTTTTTCTCTTCTGCCATCGATATCCCTCCATTTTTTCATCGATTGATATATCTTTTTATTTATCCGGGTTCCGCTTGAAAGCAATTCCGTGCAAAACCGGTTTGTTTTTGCAAAGGTGAGTACTTTATTTTCGCTCTGTTACGGTATTTTTCCTGCTGTAGTGAATAGTTTTTTTCTGAAGGCTGAGGTTCACCTGCATGAAAAATCAAAAGGAATACAGTGTAATCAACTGCACATTAATCTAATCTTTCCTGCATTTATCCTTGTTACAGCCTTGAAATTCCACAGCAAAAAAACCCACTGAAAAATTCAGGCAATAAAACTCCAGCAGTTTAATAATATCAGGCATTTTCATCGTTTTTACGAGTGTGAATCTTGCGAATTAACTTTCACCCGACAATTTACCGCTCCACTTTGAACCAGGCGGCATAAGCCGCTGGCAGATAAATCAAGGTAAGCACTGTGGCCACAAGCAATCCGCCCATGATTGCCACTGCCATCGGACCCCAGAACGTGCTGCCGATTAATGGGATCATCGCCAAAATCGCTGCTGCCGCCGTCAACATAATCGGCCGGAAACGGAGGATCGTCGAATCCACGATCGCATCCCAAGGCGTTTCGCCTTCCGCGATATGCTTTTCGATCTGGTCGATCAAAATAACCGAGTTTCTGATAATCATACCCGATAGGGCGATGATTCCCAGTTGAGTGACAAACCCGAGCGGACGCTGCAACAACAGCAGAAATAGACTGACACCGATCATGCCAAGCGGTGCAGTCAACAAGACCAGCACCATCCTTGATATGCTCTGCAACTGGAACATCAAAAGCAGCATAACCACACCGAACAACATCGGGTAAACCCCTGCCAGTTCCTTGCCGGACTTTTCACTGGCCTCCAGGTCGCCTGCTGCCTCAATCCTGTATCCTGGCGGCAGTGATTCGTTCAACGGCTCCAGTTCTTTGAGCACCGCCATAGCCACGTCGTTGCCGAGCAGCCCCGCCTGGATGGATGCCTGAACGGTAATCGTCGGCAATACATTGCGCCGCCAGATCAGTTCATGTTCCTGGGCATAACGGACATGGGCGATTTGTTCCAACGGAACATACTTGCCGGCGCTCGCATCGACATTGACGTAAAGGTTTCGCAGATTATCGACCTGCTTCCAGCGGCTGATATCATTGCGGATCACAATAGGGATCGTTTTGTCGCGTTCCCGGAATTCCGACACGGAAATACCTGACAAGCTGGCCTGCAGGCTGGTTGCCAGCGTAGCGCTGTCCAAACCCAGCGCCCGGGCTTTGTCCTGATCAACTTCCAACACGGCGACGGGACTTTTTTCAAACCAGTCGAAAACCACTCCGGTAATCCCGGGATTTTTGTTCATTGCCTGCCTGACCTGATCAGCCAGTTTTTGTACCTGTTCATGCTTTTCGCCAACCACTCTCAGCATCACTGGAAACGCAGACGGCGGTCCATTGGATAGCACTTTGGTGTTTAGCCTTACATTGGGAAATTGAGCGATCCATTCGGTCTCGACTTTTTTGCGCAATCGATCCCTGGCTGCAGCGCCATCCGTCAATACAATCAGCTGACCATAATTATCGGCTGCCATGGAACTGTCCTGCACCAAGACAAAACGCGGCGCCGACTGGGCCACATAACCGGAGACATTCAGGACATCCGTTTCCTGTTTCAACAAATCTGTAATCCGTTTCATTTCCTTATCCGTTGCGTGAATCGAAGCGCCTGTAGGCAACGTCAATTCAACAATCAGCTCTGGTCGGGTTGATGGCGGAAAAAACTCCTTGCGAACCAGTGCCATCCCTAACAGGGCAACAACAAAAACTCCGATCGTCGTCCCAATGACCAGCCAACGATGATGTAAGGATTGGTCCAATAATTGCCGAAACCGACGCACGAATTTTGAATCTGGCGCTTTTTCGGCATCGCCTTCCCGGTTCAGATGCTGGCGAGCTTTCAGCAGCCACTGCCCGACCAGCGGAATGACCGTAACGGCTACCAGCCAGGAAGAAATTAAAGCTATGGTGATAACCCAGAACATTGAACCGCAGTATTCGGACGCACCACCGGCAGAAAAGGCCACCGGCATAAAACCGGCCGCCGTTACCAATGTACCGGTCAGCATCGGGAACGCCGTGGCCGTGTAGGCAAACTCAGCGGCCTTGTCTTTGGCCCAGCCTTCCTCCAGTTTGCACTCCATCATTTCCACGGCGATCATCGCATCATCAACCAGCAGCCCCAGTGCAATGATCAATGCGCCCAGTGAAATTTTCTGCAAGGTTATGCCCATCGCTTCCATCGCCAAAAAAACAGCGCACAGCACCAGCGGCATGCTGACCAGCACCACCAACCCCGCGCGAACGCCAAGGCTCAGAAAGCAGACGGCCAATACAATGATGACGGCTTCCCCCAGGGACTTGGTAAATTCACCGATTGACTCTTCAACGACTTTCGGCTGGTCCGACACCTGGCTGATTTGCATCCCTGCCGGAATTTCGCGGTTTATCCGGCCAATTGCCTGTTTAAGGCCTTCACCAAGTTCCAGCACATTGCCGCCGGTTTCCATCGCCACCGTGACGGCAATCGCCGGTTTGCCATTAAAATAAAACATCGGTTGCGGCGGATCCGGATAGCCCCGGGTTACGCTGGCAATGTCGCCGAGACGAAACAATCGACCATTTTTCTGGATAGCGATATTGCGGATATTTTCCACGGTGGAAAAAATACCGGTCACCCGCAGATAAATGTTGTCGCTGCTCGTCTCGATGCGGCCTGACGCTTTCATTGCATTCTGTCGCTGCAGGGTTGCAATAACGGTATCCGGATCAAGGCCGAGTGTCGCAAGTTTGCTGTTCTCAATCTCGATATAAATTCGCTGGGGCTGCACCCCGATCAGGTCGACTTTGCTTACCTGCGGCACATTGAGCAGCAACAGCCGGATTGAGTCAGCCTGGCGTTCCAGTTGAGCCAGGGAAAATCCATCGCCGGTCAGCGCATAAATAGATCCATATACATCGCCGAAGGTGTCATTAAAAAATGGCCCCACCACCCCCTGCGGCAAAGTCGGCGCCATGTCATTAATCAAATTGCGAACCTTGACCCATGATGGCCAGACGTCTTTCGATTTCACCTGATCGCGCAAATTGACAAAAATGGTTGCCTTGCCCGGTTGGGAATAGCTGGAGACCGTATCCAATCCGGCCAGTTCCTGAATCTTCTTTTCAATCTTATCGGTAACCTGTTCTTCGACCTCCTTGGCCGAAGCGCCTGGCCACTGAACCTGGACCACCATCGTGCGGATAACATAGCCGGGGTCTTCTTCGCGGCCCAGCCGGAAATAGGACAATACGCCGGTAACAAACACCAGCACCATCACAAAGACCATGAGGGATCGGTGATTCAGCGCCCAGGTGCTAAGGTTAAAGCCCTGCCCCATCATAGCTTGGCACCATCCCAAACCTTCACTTTCTGGCCTTCCCGCAATTTTTGCACCCCTGCGGTCACGACCGTATCTCCCGGTTTTATTCCTGACCGGATTACGATGCCGTCAGACAGAAAGTCGCCCAATTCCACCGGCTGCAATCGCAATACCCCATTTTCTATCAACCAAAGATGGGGCTTGTTTCCGGTCTGATATACAGCTGCCAACGGCAGGATTATTCGGGCCTCCCTGTCACCGGACCACACTTTCACTGTCGCTGACATGCCAAATCTTACGACATCCATTTGGGGAATGCTTACCCGCACCATATAGGTGCGGGTTGATGAATCGGCAAGCGCCGCCACTTCCCGGATTATTCCATCCACTTCGAGCATCGGCATGGCCCAGAATCCCACTCTGATTTTGTGCGCTTTACGAATTTCGTCAACCCGTTGTTCCGGAACATTGATCTGCACTTCCATTTCACCGGCGCGGACCAGTGTCAATGCCGCTTGTCCCGCTGAAACAACCTGGCCGGCTTCAACTTTTATGTCTGCAATAACGCCATCTGCATCTGCAATCAATGTACCATATCCATAGAGTTGCCCTGCCTGCCGATAGGCGGCTTCCGCCGCCCGCAACTTGGCTGTGGTTACCTGGAATTGCGCTGTATAGCTGTCAAATTCCCCTTTACTGATTACATCCTTTGTTGCAAGTTCCTTGTAGCGATTATAATTGAGTTCACTCAAATGATAGTCGGCCTGCGCGGCCACTAAATCCGCCTTGCTCCGATCAAGCTGCGTTTTCAGGTCTGCCAGGTCAATCTTCATCAAAGCCTGTCCGGCTGTTACCTTGTCGCCGTTGTTAACCAGTCGTTCACTGATCCGTCCGCCGGCCTGAAAGGCAAACTGGCTTTCATAACGTCCCCTGACATCGCCGGCATAAGTAAACGAAGCAGTCTGCAACCCCGGCTGGATTGTTTCCGCCTGTACCACCAGGGGTGATTCCGCAGGCGTTGTTTTTGCACCGCAGCCAGTCGCTGCCAAACCTGCCAAACCCAACAGTATTATGAAACCCAGGCAACGAGCTAACCTAATCATAAACGCCCTCCTTGCATCGTGAAGCTTGGTGCCGAGCATATTTTTTTGGCAATATTCCGACATTTTAGCGATAATATAAAGGTTCTAAAAATTTTCCTGGAATCCTTCTGTTCTTCTCGGCTTTTTGCAACTTCTTTTACCGCCAGTCCTCCGGCATATTTGCAGGATTCTCAGGTTTCACCGCGAATTCAGCTGATATTATGAAATTATTCGCTGACCCCAAACCAGTCCGGTCAAAAAGTTTTGATGCCTCGATGTCATTTCATGGCAGCAGCGTGCCGGTACCGGGTCGAAAATTGTTGACGCTGGAAACAAAAATCATCCTGTTGGTCTGGGTCGTTGTTGCCTCTTCGTTGTTTACGACTTATATCCTGATTACCAATAAAGTCTATGAAGTCGTTGAAGAAGTCATGGGTAAGAATGCAGCCCGTATCGCTCAGGTCGTAGCAAATTCACCGGCAATCGTGGATTCGCTTTCTACGAATCGCCATTCGCCCGAGATCGCCAATTGGGCTATATTAATGGGCCAGGTAACGAAAGCAGATTTCATCGTTTATGACAAACAGGGAACTGTCCGGTATCGTTCTTCCCCCAACCCCCTGCCTGAAGAATCGCATCAGGAAGAAGATCCCCGGTTGCTGGAAGCAAGGGATTATATCTTTGTTCAGCAAGTATCCCAAGGCTATTTTTTGCGTTCGACCAGCCCTATTCTCGGCACAGATGGATCACTGATCGGCACGGTTGCTGTCGGCATTTCTGTGGACAGCGCCTCCGAGGCCCTGGGTGAAAGTCGGTTCACGGTGATTTTTGCCAGCTATTTCGGGTTAATACTGGGAATGTTGGGTGCCCTGTTTTTGGCGAAAAACATCAAGGACACTCTGTTTGGTCTCGAACCGATCGCAATCGCCCGGTTGCTGCAAGAACGCGATGCAATGCTTCAATCAGTCCGCGAAGGGATTGTAGCAATCGATAATACAGGAAATATCACATTGGTCAACGAAGAAGCGCTGCGGCTCCTAGATATGGAGGGACAGCGTGAAAAACTGCTGGCACAGCCAATAGAATCAGCTGTGCC
>CAYLSL010000086.1:2846-8278 GCA_964386615.1 uncultured Veillonellaceae bacterium | reverse complement strand
GGGCTGTGCGAGAACTCATATAGAGTCTTGCACAGCCCCGTTGATTTTTGGCAATACTGCAATCGGAATTATTCAGCGGTTCCCGAGCATTGATGAAAGGCTTCCCTATTTACTATTTGTTGAACACCAGATTGGGCAGCCACAGCGTGACCGCCGGCACATAGCTGACCAGCAGCAGGACAAACAGACTGACGCCGATAAACGGCAGCAACGCCCAGGTCAGACGGCCGATCGATACTTTGGCGATGGAGGAAGCGACGAACAGACAGACGCCGACCGGCGGTGTCGTCAGGCCGATGACCAGGTTCAACACGCACATCAGCGAGAACTGAATCGGATCGATTCCCAGCTGAATTGCCGGTTTGAGCAGAATCGGCATCAGGATCATCAGCGCGGCGATCGTTTCCATGAACATGCCGACAAAGATGAGCAGCACATTCACCAGCAGGATATACACCATCGGGTCGCGTGACAGGTCAAGCATCGCTGTGGTGATCATCAGCGGGATTTCTTCGCTGGTGAGAATCCAGGCGAACACGTTGGCAAACCCGACCAAGACCATTAACGAGGCAGTAGTAACCGCTGAATCAAAGAAGATTTTCGGCAGCATGGAAGGTTTTAATTCTCCGTATACGAAGAAACCAACGATAATCGCATAGAATACGGCGACCATGGCCGCTTCGGTCGGCGTGAAGATGCCGCCCATGATGCCGCCGAGGATAATCAG
Source organism: uncultured Veillonellaceae bacterium (assembly GCA_964386615.1). Classification (GTDB taxonomy): domain Bacteria; phylum Bacillota; class Negativicutes; order UBA1444; family UBA1444; genus UBA1444. The sequence continues at coordinate 7,551 of CAYLSL010000086.1, read as the reverse complement.
CGTCATCAAAATCGCCCAGAAAGCACCGAAGAAACTTTTCACCACTTCTTTGAAGGGTAATCGGTCTCCTTTGGGATAGCCGCGTTTAGCCGAGATGAAGAAGGCTACCGCACCGATGCCCAGGCCCAGCAACAGGCCGGGGATGATGCCGCCGACCAGCAGGCGGCTGACCGACAGACCGGTGACGGTACCGGCGATGACCATCGGCAGGCTGGGCGGGATAATCGGTCCCATCGTGGAGGCGGAGGCCGTCACGGCGCCGGAAAAAGCAGCGCTATAGCCTCGTTTCACCATCGCCGGGATCATGATCGTGCCGATGCTGACCGCATCCGATACGGCGGTACCGCTGATTCCGGCAAACACCATCGAAGCGCCGACATTGGACAGTGCCAGGCCGCCGCGGATATGGCCGACCAAGGCCAGGCAAAACTTGATAATCCGCTCGGTGATGCCGCCGACATTCATCAGGTTGCCGGCGAGGATAAACCCGGGCACACACAAGATAACAAACGAGTCGATGCCGGAAAACATCCGCTCCGGGATGATGCTGAGCGGGATATCGGATGCGGCGATATAAACAAAAGAAGAAAAGCCGAGACTGAACGCGATGGGCATGCGCAGCATGACGCAGCCAAGAAATACGATAAACAGAACAGCGACCATTATAACGCTTCCCCTCCCTTAACCCCGGCATCCACGTTTTTGATGCTGCCGGTGCGGATCATCCGCACGACGGAACGGGCCAGATAGAGCGTCAGCATGACTGTCTGCAGCCAGATTGCCGCATAGAAGAAATGCATGGGCCACAAGAGGGCGGCGGAAGTCTGTCCTTCCAGCGTCAAAATCAACTTGGTGGATTCGCGCACCATCAGGCCGCAAAACAACACCAACGCGATATCCATAATAATTGCCAGCCATAATTGCAGTTTTTGCGGCAAATGGACCGTCAATGAATCAACATCAACATAAGCCTGTTCCCGCACGGCTGGCCCGGCGGCAAACGCAACAGCCCAAATAAAAAAGAACCGGGATGCTTCCTCTGTCCAGGCCGGAACCTGCGGCAGGGCAACGCGGGCAAAAACCTGCAGCAATACGACGCCCAGCAGTAAAAACATGCTGATGATGGCGCCAATACGCATCCATTGATCCAAAAAGCGAAAAATAATGTTCACAAACGGCCTCCCATTGAAGAGTGGAGAGCGCCCGGGACTCCGGACGCTCTCTGCTCAAAATCGCGAAATGGGTCCTATTACTTCATGTTGATGACTTTGTTGTACAGTGCTTTCTGGTCGGCGTCAAACTTGGCCAAAACGGCTTCGGCGGCTTTCTTCTGGAAAGCGGCGATATCGACATCAACAAAGGTCATTTTGGTTTTCAGGAAAGCTTCCAGTTCTTTTTCGCCTTTCAGGAACAGTTCGTTTTCATATTTTTGCATTTCTTTGCCAGCGTCCAAGACCACTTTTTGCAGATCGGGCGGCAGCGACTGGAATTTCTTTTCGCCGATGCAGACATAGATCCAGGAGCGGACATGGGCTGTTTTGTTGAGGTACTTCTGTACTTCAAACAGGTTGGAGCTGCGAATCAAAGCGTAGGGATTTTCCTGACCGTCGATGGCGCCTTGCTGCAGGCTGGTGAACACTTCGGAGAAAGCCATCGGGATCGGTTTGGCGCCGAGCGCCTGCCAGGTGTCAACAAACAGCGGCACGTTGGGAACGCGCAGTTTGAGACCTTTCAGGTCGTCGGGGGTTTTGATCGGGCGATTGGAGGTCAGATCGCGCGGGCCGCGCTCAAAGTAGCCGATCGGGCGAATTTTTGCTTTTTCGATAACCTGGGCTTCGATTTCTTTGCCGACTTCACCGCCGGCGACTTTATGCAGTTGCGCGGCATCTTTCAACAGGTACGGCGTAGCCATCAAAATTGTTTTGCTGGCGCCGAAGGTGGTCAGGGTTTCGCCGAAAATGCCCATGTCGGCGGTCCCGTTCTGAATGCTGGTGACAAGTGCTTTTTCGTTGCCGAGCTGCTCGTTCGGATAGACCTTGACTTCAATACGGCCATTCGAGTTTTTCTCGACGATCTCTTTGAATTTCAGGGCGCCAAGATGCCAGGTGTTTTTTTCATCTGCCAGGTGGCCGAACTTCAGGGTGATTTTTTCCGGCGCTTTCGGCGCCTCGGCTTTTTTCTCGCCGCCGCCGCAACCTGCGGAGATTAGCAGTGCGAGGCCGAGCGTAGCGACGCCAACGAGTTTGAGAACTTGTTTCATGCGTTCACGGTCCTTTCCTATTTTGTTTTCCCGCGCATATTGCCACACTGATCGTTCAGTGGCATCGGGCCCGATCGATTCTAAGAGGTAATTCGATTTAGTTCGCGAAATTCCTGCCGGATTGCGAATTTTTTGCAGCAGTTTGCTGGAAAGTGTCCCAGATCCCGTGCAAATACATGATGCCGAGGCCGCGATCATATAAACCATAACCCGGTCGTCCTTTTTCGCCCCAGATCATTCGTCCGTGGTCAGGCCGGATCGGGCCGGTGAAGCCGATATCCCAATAGGCTTTCATGATCTCCACCATATCCAGCGAACCGTCATCGGTTTTATGCGAGGCTTCGTCGAAAACGCCGGGTTCGTGAATCTTGATGTTGCGGACATGGCCGAAATGCAGGCGGCCTTGCTTGCCAAAATGCCGGATGATGGATGGGATGTCATTTTCCGCGCTGGCTCCCAGCGAGCCGCTGCAAAGAGTCAGGCCGTTGCTGGGGCTGTCGACCAGATCGACAATGCGCTGCAGATTTTTTTTCGAAGTCGCGATGCGCGGCAGTCCGAACACGGACCAGGGCGGATCGTCGGGGTGGATCGCCATTTTGATGCCGCACTCTTCGGCGACAGGAATAATCGCCCGCAAAAAATAGCCGAGGTTGGCGAACAAGCCATCCTCGTCAATGGTTTTGTATTGGTCAAACAGCAACTGCAATGCTTGCAGGCGTTCTTTTTCCCAACCGGTCAGCATGAACCCGTTCGATTCTTTTTCCATCCGTTCCGCCATCATTTCCGGCGTCAGGTCGCGCAGGATCCGGGCATCATAGGAGAGCACCGAAGAACCGTCCGGCAACACCCTGGCCAGCTCGGTCCGGGTCCAGTCGAATACCGGCATGAAATTGTAACAGACGACGTTGATGCCGATCTGGGCCAAGTTGCGCAGGGTCTGAATATAGTTTTCAATGTAACGGTCGCGGTTCGGGCCGCCTAGTTTGATCTCTTCATGGATATTGACGCTCTCGATCGTTTCCAGCGCCAGACCGGCGGAATTCACTTCCTGCTTCAGGGCAAGGATTTTCTCCAGCGGCCAGACTTCGCCGACCGGCACGTCGAATAAAGCGCCGACAATATGATGTACGCCGGGGATCTGGCGGACATATTGCAAGGGAAACGACTCGTTCTGCTGTCCATACCAGCGAAAGGACATTTTCATCAGATTACTCCTCCATGAACATGATTTCCAGCGGTTTGCGGTCCGGCAACCGGTGAAACTGGACGGCAGGATAGCCGAGCATGATCGCGCCGGTAAACTGGCGGTCCGCCGGCAGACCCAGCAGCTGCAGCATAGGCGCACCGGCAAAAATCGCGGCCTCCATCAGCCCGGCCCAGCAACTGCCAAGACCGAGCGCCGGCGCATAGAGTTCGGCGTAGGCCAGCGCAAACAGGCTGTTTTCACGGCCACGGGCAAAATTGGCCGCGGCATGGGCGACAATCAGGCAGGGGGCATCGCGCAGGATCGAGTCTTTGCCCTGTTCGCGGTGCATGACGACATACTGGGCGTAGATTTTAGCGGCGGCAACGCCTTGTTTGCTCTGTTCATCCAGCCAGTCGATGGTTGCGGCCGCCAGTTGGCTTAGCACGTTGGGGTTTTCGATCACCAGATAGGCAATCCCCTGGGAGTTGCCGCCACTGGGCGCCAGCCGCGCCAAGTCCAGCAACTGGACGATTTTTTCGCGCTCTACGGGTAGTTTTTTAAAACTGCGGATCGATCTTCGTGAACGTAGCACGGAATAAGCCGCTGCCGGAGTAGCTGTCTCGGCTGGCAAGGGGCCCTGACCGGCCAGCGGCGCCTGGCGGTTGTCGAGAGCCGCCACCGGACAGACGGCGACGCACTGGCCGCAGCCGATACAGAGCTCTTCGGCCGTGGACGCCGGCCACTCATGGTTCAGATGAATCAGGCCGCGCGGACAGACCGCCGCGCAGCGACCGCAACGGATGCAAATAGACTGGTCAACCGTAATCAGTTCCAGCATAGATACTCCTCAAACTATATAATTTTTTCCGGGGCCGTGCTGCGGCCGGCCGCAGCGATTACAGCTTGACTTCGTCGCCCTGATAGATTTTGATCGTGGTTTTCGCCGACAACAGATCGCGCGAATCCTTGCGCCACTGGGCAATATGCGGCGCTGCGGCGTGCGCTTGCAGCGAGGCCAGGTCGGCCCACTCCTCGACAAACATGCAACTGCCCGGATCATAGGGGTTATCGAGCAGAATATAGCTGATGCAGCCGGCTTCGGCCTGGGTCGTTGCGATGACCGATTTGGCCAGCGCCAATAACTCCTGTTTTTTCTCGGGAATCACCGACACTTTGGCAATGACAACAATCATGATTGAGCCTCCCTGAAAGTTTTATCCGTGCTGTTTTCTTCGGCGCGTCAGGCAGCAACTCCTGCC
>CAYLSL010000086.1:0-2746 GCA_964386615.1 uncultured Veillonellaceae bacterium | reverse complement strand
TTGTTGAAACTGTTGGCGGTATTTTGTTTGATCATCGCAATGATCAAGCTGAAAAAACCCTTGTATGCGTCGATCGCTGCGGGAATTGTCGGCACAAGCATTCTCTATGACATCGGCATCGTACAAACGCTAAAAATCATTGGTGCATCCAGCGTTAGCCCGGTGACCATCAGCTTGGTTCTGGCGTTCTATTCGATTACGTTTTTGCAGCGAATGTTGGAAAAACGAGAGCAATTGGTTCTGGCCGAAATGTCGTTAAGCGGCATTTTCAACAGCCGGCGCGTCAACGCGATGATGGCGCCGTTCATTATCGGCTTGCTGCCTTCGGCGGGAGCAGTTTTGATCGCCTGTCCGATCGTCGATAATGCCGGCGGCGAACATATCAGCAAAGAAGACAAAACGTTTATCACCAGCTATTATCGCCATATCTCGGAAGCCTTTTTGCCGACGTATGCGTCGATCATCCTGGCCCTGCAGTTGTCGGGCGTCGACATGACCGCGTTTGTGCTGAGTATGTTGCCGATGGCAGTGGTACTGTTTGTTTTGGGATACTTTTTATATGTGCGGAAGATCCCCACTGAAACCGGACTGCCGAACTCGGACAACAAAATTCGCGACCTGAATAATCTGATCCGCAGTATCTGGACGATCTTGGTGACCATCGTGATCATTCTGGCGTTTAAGATTCAGGTTCATATTGCGGTGGCGATGATCATTGTGCTCAACTTTATTGTGGACAAATTCTCCTGGCAGGAAGTGCGGCCGATGTTCGCCAGTGCGTTCGAAACCAAGCTGATCCTGAGCACGGTTGTCGTCATGATGTTTAAGGATGTTCTGACCTATACCGGCGTGATCGACCGCTTGCCGGCCGTATTTGCCGTGTTGCCCGTGCCGACGGTGGTCGTGTTTTCGCTGGTTTTTCTGGTGGGTACGATTATTGCCGGCGCGACTGCAATCATCGCATTGGGGATTCCGCTGGCGTTTGCCGCGATTCCCGGCGGCGGTGTCGCTCTGCTGGTCCTGTTGATGTGCATGATTTATATCGCGATGCAGGTTTCGCCGGCGCATATCTGTCTGGCGATCGTCACCGAGCGATTTGAAACTTCGTTTCTGGACCTGGTCAAACGGACAATCCCCGTCATGGTGTTGTTTTTGGTGATTATTTCCGGTTATAGCTTCGTACTATATATGTTGCAATGATTGTCAAAACCAATGGATATGCGGCCGGCGAGACGGGTTCGATTGAATCGACACCGTCTTTTTTTTGTCTTGTGTCGCAATTAAAATAAATAAGTAAATAAAGTAAGTCGACCGGAAGGAAAGTGCAAATATTTGTACAATTCAAGACAATGTTGAGTGTCGCGGCAATCGATGAGACCAGAGAGGAGGTGAAGCGAAACAACGCCGGGACGTTCAATGTAACTTGGAAAAATAAGAGGAGGCGAATTTTTTGGTACAAGGACCGATGCTACTGGTCATCCTGTTAATCGCAATTGTTATGATTGTATTGCTGATTTCCCGGTTCAAGGTGCATGCATTCCTGTCGTTGATCGCCGCATCCTTTTTTGTCGGTTTTGCCACAAACATGAATCCCGTTTTGGTCACCCAGACGATCATGAAAGGGTTTGGCGGCACGGTCGAGCGAATCGGCCTGGTCATCATCTTTGGCACGATCATCGGGGTCATGCTGGAAAAAACCGGCGCCGCCCTGACGATGGCGGAAACGGTTTTGAAATGGGTCGGTCCGAAGCGACCGGCGCTGGCGATGTCGATCATCGGCTATATTACTTCGATTCCGGTATTTTGCGACTCGGGATTTGTTATCTTGTCGGCTCTGAACAAGTCGCTGTCGAAAAAGTCGGGCGTTTCGATGGCCGTGATGGCCACGGCGCTGTCGACCGGGTTATATGCGACCCATACGCTGGTGCCGCCGACACCGGGCCCGATTGCCGCCGCCAATAATTTGAAGGCCGATCTGGGCATGGTTATTGCCGTGGGTCTGTTGGTGGCGCTGCCGGTAGCCTATGCCGGTTATCTTTGGGCGGTCAAGTTTGCCAGCCAGTATGACGTGGCGGCCGACACTTCGGTTACTTACGAGGAATTGCTGGAGAAGTTCAAAAGTCTGCCCAGCGCCTCGGCTGCCTTTGCGCCGCTGATCCTGCCGATCGTGCTGATTGCGGTCAAATCGGTGGCCAACTTCCCCAGTTTTCCACTCGGTAAGGGCGGTTTGAAAATGGCGGTCGACTTTGTCGGCGAACCCACAGTTTCCCTGCTGTTTGGGGTCCTGTTGTGCTTCTTCCTCGTGCCCAAGCTAAACGAAGAAGTGCTGTCCGGCTGGATGGGCGACGGCCTGAAGGATTCGGCGGCGATCATCATGATTACGGCAGCCGGCGGCTCACTTGGCGCGTTGCTTGCCGCCAGCAAGATCGCCGACTACCTGGGCAGCAGTCTGGCGACTTATAATCTGGGAATCTTCCTGCCGTTCATTATTGCCGCTGCGCTGAAAACGGCGCAGGGGTCTTCGACCGTTTCCTTGATCACCACCTCAACCATTGTGTATCCGCTGCTGGGCTCGCTGGGGCTGGCCAGCCCGATGGGGGCGGTACTGGCGACGATGGCGGTCGGCTGCGGTTCGATGATCGTTTCGCATGCGAATGACTCCTATTTCTGGGTGGTATCGCAATTCTCCAACCTGAAAGTGGATATCGCCTACAAGTGCCAGACCCTGGGCACCCTGGTGCAAGGC
>CAYLSL010000085.1:0-8293 GCA_964386615.1 uncultured Veillonellaceae bacterium | reverse complement strand
GTTGCGGGTGTGGTGGAATGGCAGACACAACAGACTTAAAATCTGTCGGTCTCACGGCCGTGCCGGTTCGAGTCCGGCCACCCGCACCAATAGAAACGACGGGACCTGAGCGCATTGCTCAGGTCCTTTTATTTTTTAAAGTCTGTTGTCCTTGGACTACTTTTTGAAAGCTAAAAGGTTTTTTTGTTCCAACAGAGAAAAATTATATCGTAAAACACTTTTGTCTGGAGGCAAATATTGATGAGTAAAATACTGATTTCCCCAGGTCGTTACGTTCAAGGCCCCGGAGCGATTCATGAAATCGGCTCGCAGATTAAAAGCTGGGGCAGCAAAACACTGGTTTTGGGCGGAAAAAACGGACTGGCGAGTGTTCGCAAATCTATGGAGAATAGTTTGGCTAAAGCTGGGCTGGAAGCATGTTTTGAATCGTTCGGCGGGGAATGTTCCAGAATAGAAATTGATCGAATCACTGCTATAGTCAAAGAAAAGAGCATTGATATCATCATTGGTGTTGGTGGTGGCAAAGCGCTGGATACGGCAAAAGCAGTCGCCTATTACGCACGCCTGCCAGTGGCTGTCGTACCGACGATCGCTGCCACTGACGCTCCTTGTAGTGCGTTGGCGGTCATATATAGTGCAGTCGGGGTGTTTGAATCGTATTTGTTGTTTGCCAAAAACCCGGACCTGGTACTGGTCGATACTGAAATTATTGCGAAAGCGCCGGTTCGTTTGTTGGTTTCCGGTATGGGAGACGCTTTGGCCACTTGGTTTGAAGCCGATGCCTGCAGCAAGTCCCATGCCAAGAATCTGCCTGGTGGTTTGTCGACTATGGCTGCTCTCAACCTGGCCCGATTGTGTTATGACACTTTAATCCAATATGGATACCTGGCAAAATTGTCAGTAGAGCAAGGTGTTGCCACCGAAGCTGTTGAAAAGATCATTGAAGCGAACACATTGCTTAGCGGATTGGGTTTTGAAAGTTCCGGACTGGCTGCAGCACATGCAATTCACAATGGACTCACGGTGCTGCATGAAACTCATCAGGCCTATCATGGTGAAAAAGTTGCGTTTGGCACGTTAGTACAGATGATTTTGGAAAATCGCTCGCGTCATGAGCTGGAAGAAGTTCTGAATTTCTGCAATGAAGTTGGTTTGCCTACTACGTTGGCTGATATCGGTGTAGCACAGGTAACGCAAGAAAAAATTTATAAAGTTGCCGAGGCGTCATGTGTTACTGGGGAAACAATCCACAATGAGCCATTTCCGGTTCAGACGGAGTCGCTATATGCGGCAATTCTTGCTGCCGATGCGATTGGCAGAGACTATAAAAAATAATCAGAGATACCGGTAAAGTATAAAACAAGGCCGCCCCGTAGGGGCGGCCTTGTTTTATACAGCTTATGTATTAGCGGAGCCTGCGTCCACTTATACTGACTGAATTAAGCCTTATTGACCGAAGCCGCGGCTCTTTTGGAAGCAATCGCGGCAATAAACCGGACGATCGCTGCGCGGGGCAAACGGAACTTCGGTGGAGCAACCGCACTCAGCGCAAATGGCCGGATGCATTTGGCGCTCGCCGCCTTGTCCTTGACGTCCGCCGCCAAAGTTGCCGTTTTGCTTGCGCGCAGAGCGGCAAGTCGGGCAACGGCCTGGCTCGTTTTGGAAGCCTTTTTCAGCATAAAATTCTTGTTCGCGGGCGGTGAAATCGAAGTCTACGCCGCAATCTCTACATTTAAGGGTTTTGTCTTCAAACATGGATAATCCTCCTCTGTCTTCCTGCTTTGCGGACTCGGGACAGCGTGGCATTTCGACCTCTCCGCAGGCAAAACGGGAAGAGGAGAACGGGCACGGGTCGCGTGAACGGATTTTTGGCAGGGGCGCATCAAAAGTATAGTAACGCGCAAATTTAACTTTAACAGAATGAACGGGCGACGTCAATGAATTTTGCAGAATTATATTTATTTCCCATCTGGTTTATCAAATAGTAACTTGGCTGAGGCAAAAGCAGGAAAACAATAAATCGGCCACGAATGGAATCGAAAATAATCAAGTCATTGAAAGAGGTTGTGAAAATGACCGAATTTGGCAAGATGGAAAAACAGCTGCATGAAAGCGAGGAACGCTTTGCTTTAGCTGTAGCAGGGGCCCAGGATGGAATATGGGACTGGAATCTGCTTGACAACAGCCAGTATATGTCACCGCGTTGGAAGGAAATCATTGGTTACTCGGATGAGGAACTACCGAGTAGTTTTGCCGCGTTTGAAGATAATCTGCACCCTGAAGATAAACAAAGGGTTATGGAGAATTTGCAACAATACCTTCAGGGGCAAATAGATCGCTATAATATCGAATTTCGGATGCGGCATCGCGATGGCAGTTATCGCTGGATTTTGTCACGCGGCGCCGGAATACGCGATGCTGCGGGAAAAATTTATCGCATGGCTGGCTCGCACACAGACATTACAGATCGCGTATTGAAGGATGAAAAGATTCGCCTGTTTTCTCAAGTTGTTGAACAAAGCCCGGTTACTGTTGTAATCACTAACCTGGAGGGAGACATACAGTACGCGAACCCGAAGTTCGCCGAAACCACTGGCTACAGTCCGGAGGAAGCGACCGGATTGAATCCGCGAATACTAAAGTCAGGTCAATTTGACAACAATGATTACCAAGCCATGTGGAACACGTTGAAAGCCGGTAAGGAGTGGCGCGGTGAATTCTACAACCGTCGCAAGGATGGCAGTTATTACTGGGAGTCGGCTCTAATCGCACCCGTGCGTAATTCGCAAGGAATTATTACGCATTATTTGGCAATCAAGGAAGACATTACAGATCGAAAAGCCACGGAACAGGCATTGCTGGAAACAAACCGGAAGCTTGTTGCGGCGACGCAAGAAGCAAGCGCACTGGCAGACCTTTTGAAGCGGCTTGATCCGTTGACAGGACTGGGAAATCGCGCTGCTCTACATGAACGTCTTACCCGCCTGATGGAAGATAAGAGTTCGGGATTGCTGCTGCTGGCGAATATTGATCGGTTTAAAACAATAAATAATGCGCTGGGGATGGAGAAGGGCGATGAAATCTTGCAGCAGGTGGGCGAGCGGCTGCACAGGTTTGCCGGGCCTGCAGACGTGGTCATTCGTCTCGGCGCTGATGAATTCGCCTACATAATGGTATTCGATGGATTGGAAATTCAGTTGGATAAAAAACCAGCCCGATTGTTGATGCGCGATGTGCATCGGGAAATTACCAAAGCCTATTTGCTGCAACAAGAAGAAATCCTGCTCAGTTTCAGCATGGGTGGAGTACTCTTTTCCCCGAATGAAACGGTGTCGTCGCAGGATCTCTTACGACGGGCTGATACAGCTTTGCGTAAGGCAAAAGCCGATGGCGGAAACAAGAAAGTTTTGTATGAAAATGCGCTGGATGAAGCAGTTCGGGAGCGTTATCTTATCGAAGCTGATCTTCGACGGGGGATTGCAGCCAATGAGCTCCGACTGTTTGTGCAACCTCAGTATGATGCCGGTCGGTCATTGCATGGGTTTGAAGCATTGGTAAGATGGCAACATCCGGAACGGGGACTTGTTCCGCCCGGCGTTTTTATTGGTGTGGCTGAGGAAAGTGGCTTGATTGTCGACATTGGCCGATGGGTTTTGTCAGAAGCATGTCGCTTCATTGTTCGGCTGGCGGATTCGGGAAGAAAGTTGCCCGTAGCTGTCAATGTCAGCCCACGCGAATTCCATCAGCGGGATTTTGTTGAACGGGTGAAAAAAGTAGTTGCAGATAGCGGAGCCGATCCGGAGCAATTAGTGCTGGAAGTAACCGAAGGCCTGGTAATCTCGGAAGTAGAAACGGTCATTCGCAAAATGGATGCGTTGGCAGCGATCGGGGTTCGTTTTTCCATCGACGATTTTGGTACCGGTTATTCGTCATTGGCTTATCTGAAACGACTTCCCATTGCCGAATTGAAGATCGACAAAACTTTTGTCCAAGATGCTCCGCAAGATGTGAATGATGCGGTGATCGTGGAAACGATTCTTGCCATCGCCCGACACATGAAACTGAGGGTTGTCGCTGAGGGCGTGGAAGCGCAGGAACAAGCCGAGTTTTTAAATGCCCGCGGCACAGTTATTCATCAGGGATATTTTTTTGGTCGTCCGGCTGCGGTGGAAACTTTTTTCGATTAAAGAAGTCAGGTTTTAATATATGACATCAATCTTAAAAACGAAATAATACTGATTGAATTTTCGTATATGCATTGTGAATGGAGGGTCGATCATGGATTGTATTGAACGGGATTTGTTGTCAGTCATTCCACTGTTTGTTTGGCAAAAGGATTGCGAAGGGCGATACCAGTACGCCAATCCGGCTTTTTGCACATTGGTCGGTAAGTCAGCGGAATATGTTCTGGGAAGAACCGACAAAGATATTTGGGATGAAGCAACAGCTGCCCGGTTTACAGCGGACGAGGAAAGGGTAGCATTGCGGGCGACCTCTTTGCACAAGCAGGACTTGGTGATGGTTGGAGGAAAATCAATCTGGGTTGAGTTTCGCTTAAGTCCGGTAGTCAACAACAAAGGTGAAGTAATTGCTATAGCAGGAATCGGTGAAGATATTTCCTCACGTAAAGAATTGGAAGGACAACTGGCGTCAGCGTTGGATGCGGCTTTGGAGGCTCGCCATATGGCATCGCTTGGTATTATGGCGGCAGGCATCACCCATGAATTGAATCAGCCGTTGCAGGCAATCAAGTTGTCAGCCGACAGCATTGTTTACTGGTTTGATAAAAAAAAGACTTTTGATCCAAAAGGAATTATGAAAGCGCTGGGCCTGATTTCACGGAATGCAGACCGGATTCAGCGGATTATCCAAAGGGTGCGCAACTTTGTGAAAAGTCGGCAAGCTGTTGCGAAACACAGTGCAGTAGATTTGAATCAGGCTGTTCAGGATGGCCTGGAAATGATTGAACATCAGTTGGTTTCACATGGAATCGAGTTGGTTTTGAATCTTGACCCGAGTATTCCTGCTGTTTGCGGTGATGAAACACAAATCGAGGAAGTGGTAATCAATCTAGTGACGAATGCCCGTCAATCGCTGGATCTGATAGAACGTCCGGATAAAAAGATCGTGATTGAAACCAGAGCAGGCAATCAGGGGGTCAACCTGATTATTTCTGATACGGGAACCGGTTTTTCAGCTGATGCACTGGCCAATTTATTCCGTCCTTTTTTTACGACGAAAACTGAAGGTCTGGGGCTGGGCCTTTCAATCGTTCATTCAATCGTATCCGGGGTTGCCGGTAAAATCGAATTGATGCCGCCGGAAAAAGAATTTTCGACAGTGCTGGTTGTTACTCTACGAGCATGGAGTGAGGAAGACGGCGAAAACAATGAGGATACTCCGTAGCATAAATTCCCGTGTTTAATATCGTGCAGAGTAGTGATGAAAAGTGTGCGATAATGAGCAGAATTCATGACGGATTAATTTAACGCTAACGAAGAAAAACAGGAAAGATGCTTATAATACAAGGTTTTTAAAAGCGTGCCATTGTTGGCACGCTTTTTGCTTATATTTATAGCAGAACGCTCTTGATTTTGCGGCGATGGAGGAACAGGAATGAAAATAATGATAATCGATGACGAGAGAGATTGCATGGAGAGTCTGGCGGCTGCACTCGAGCCGACCGGGCATCATGTGGATATGTTCACTTCTCCGGCGGATGCAGTAACCCTGTATGCACAAGGAGAATATGATGTGGTAATAACCGACATGCGCATGCCCCGCATGACCGGGATACAGGTGTTGCGGGTCATTCGCCAGATCGATCCCGACGCGCGGGTGATTATCATGACTGGCTATGGTGATGCCGAGACGGCAATTGCAGCAGTGAACAACGGCGCCTATGCTTTTTTTGGCAAACCAGTTGATATTGCAGAATTGATTGAGGTCTTGGAACGAGTCGGTAAAGAAAAAGAACAAATCAAACTCTCGCAAGCCGAACAAGAAAAAATGGCTCAGGAATACCAGCGGCTGAAAAAGGCTTATGATGAGATGATCAAAATGCTTGACTGCACACGTTCGAAAAAACTGGAGGGATGAGAGCATGTCTTCGGAACAGGACGAACGCCGTGAAATGGTTCACGATTTTGTCACCGAAAGCCGGGAGATGCTCGATGATATCGAACCGCAGATCCTGGCGCTGGAAAAACATGCTTCCCAGTCGGGCGACATCGATGATGAGATACTGAATACGATTTTTCGGTTATTTCATTCGTTAAAGGGAATGGCTTCTTTTCTCGATTTGCAGACAGTGATGCAGGTTACGCACGAAGCGGAGACATTGCTGGATATTTTCCGCAAGCGGCAGATGCCGATGGAAGGCGAGCACGTTGAACTGCTCTGCCGTACTAGCGATTTTGTACGTGATCTGCTGGATGTCATCGAAAACCGATTGAGTGACAATGGCTATGAGGATGCCGCCGGCAAAATCATCGGCGAGATACAGACGAAGATCAGTGACGGGCGAAATCGTGAAACTCCGGCTGTGTGTTTGCCGCAGACCAAACCGGAAATTGCCATGGAACCGCTGGTTCCAGAGGTTGCAGAACCAGTGAGCGAAATCGCACAACAGGCAGAACCTGAGCCGATTCTGGATTTTGCCGATGAATTCAAGCTGACGATTACTCCGGAAATGATTAAACGCTTTACCGATGAAGCGATGGACACCTTCGAAGAAGCGGAAACCACGTTGCTGCAAATGGAACTGCGTCCCAATGATAAAGACCTGATTGAACAGGTGTTTCGTAATTTCCACAGTTTCAAGGGCAACGCCGGCTTTTTTGGCTACGCCGATTTCGAAAAACTGAGCCACAAGGCGGAGAACCTGCTGGACTCGGTCCGCGATGGGCGCAGCAGCGCCAGTCCGGCCATTATCAGCATTCTGTTGTCTGTTGTCGATGTGTTGCGCATCGGTGTGCATAGCCTGGAAAAAGGGGAATTGGTCTCGATTCCGAATTTGCCCCAACTGTTGCGATCAATGGAAGAAGTTGAAACAGGAACAACGGAAACTGTGGATACCGATGCCAAGATCTTTTCGGACATTACCGGCAAAGAACCGGAACAAGTAGTTGACAAATCTGACCGACCCAAGAACGACGAAGCTGCCGACAAGGAAGAAGGACAAGAAACACCGACGGGCGGAGCGCGTTCCGGCGGGGCGGATAAAAAATCCGGCGCAACCTCGCAGATGGCATTGCGGGTTGATGTGGAAAAGCTGGACCAACTATTGGATCTGGTCGGTGAAATGGTAATTTCTGTTTCGATGGTGGCAAACAGTCCGGACTTGGTCGGTCTAAACCTGGACCGGTTTGAAAAGTCAATCATGCATCTGACGAAAATCACCCGCGATATCCAGGATGTATCCATGTCAATGCGGATGATCCCTTTGTCCGGTGTATTCCGCAAAATGGTGCGGCTGGTGCGCGACGTGGCGATGAAAGAAAACAAAAAGGTCGACCTGGAAATCATCGGTGAAGAAACCGAAGTCGACAAGACGATCATCGAACAGATTTCCGATCCTTTGGTGCATCTGATCCGCAATGCAGTCGACCATGGCGTCGAAACGCCGGCGGCGCGGGTGGCGGCCGGCAAACCGGAAACCGGCAGGGTCACTCTGGAAGCGAAGCACTCGGCCGGCGAAGTCTGGATTTTGATCAAGGATGACGGAAATGGCATCAACCGCGACAAACTGATCAAAAAAGCGATCGAACGCGGAATCACCAACGAGGACGCCTATGGCTGGAAAGACGAGGATGTCTACAAACTGGTTTTTGAGCCGGGACTCAGTACGGCGGCGCAAGTATCATCGATCTCTGGTCGCGGTGTCGGCATGGATGTTGTGAAACGAAATATCGAAAAGCTGCGTGGCCGGATTGATATCCGCAGCACGCCAGGCGCCGGAACGATCTTCATCCTGCGGATTCCCCTGACGCTAGCCATCATCGACGGTATGATCGTACAGGTCGGCGATATCAAATACGCTATTCCGATCACTTCAATCAATGAATCGCTACGCCCGGCCGAAAATCAGATCACGGTGACGCCGGAAGGGCTTGAACTGCTTAATGTACGTCATCAGCTGCTGCCGGTCATCCGGCTGCACGAGATATACAATGTGAAACATGCCAGAACCAAACTGATTGAAGGAATCTTGATCGTCGTCGAGCATGATCTGAAAAAATACTGTCTGTTCGTGGATGAAATGGTCGGGCAGCATCAGATCGTAATCAAGGGA
>CAYLSL010000084.1:0-8576 GCA_964386615.1 uncultured Veillonellaceae bacterium | reverse complement strand
GGAATCCGGTCTACCGGAACCACGATATCTTCGAAGGATTGTACCGTACTTTCCAGGCGGGTTGCTTCGGTAAAGGCCTTGCGGGCTTTCCAGATTTTTTGTGAATCTGCAACCAGTACGGCAATTGCGCCATTAGCGCTGCAAAGCTCATCCAGTATGACTGTCTTATTTTCCAGATCTTCCTCGCTGTCTGCTTCCAGCTGGATGATTACATAGTGGCCGATGTCACTATGCGGCAATCCTTCTTGTAAAAAACGTTCCACGCTTTGCACTGCGGCATTGTCCATAAATTCAACGCAGGTGGGCGTCAAACCGGCTCGCAGCATATGCCCGACGATGGCGATCGCGGATTCGACATCGGCAAAGACGGCTAAGACATCCATGACGTGCGCAGGCAGCGGCTTGAGCTTTAATGTAGCCTGCGTGATGATGCCAAGAGTCCCTTCGGAGCCGATTATCAATTGTTCCAGGCAATAGCCGGTGGTGTTTTTGTTCAGGCGGCTGCCCAGACGGACAATGTCGCCGAGCGGGGTCACCATTTCGAATTCATAGACTTGATGCCGGGTAGTTCCGTACTTCACAGCCCGGTTGCCGCCGGCGTTGGTCGCAAGGTTGCCGCCGATGAAACAACTGTCGCCGCTGCAGGGGTCGCCGGCGTATAATAGCCCAGCCGCTTTGGCTGCTTTTTGCACTTCATCCGTGCGTACACCGGCCTGTACGATCATATACATTGCAGTGGCATTTACTTCGAGGATTTGGTCGAAGCGTTCCAGCGACAACACAATTCCGCCGGTGATCGGGATGGCGCCGCAGGCAAGACCGGTGCCGGCGCCGCGTGGTGCAATCGAAATCCCGGCACGATTGGCCAGTTTGACAATGCGGGCGACTTCAACGCTTGTTTGCGGCAGAACAACGACTTCCGGTCGACAGGCATATTTGCTGTCCGGTGTCTCATCGCGTGAGTAGGCTTCACACTTTTCTTCATCAACAAAAGCATATTTTTCACCGACAATTGACTTTAATTCATTAAGAATTTCCGCAGTAACAGGATTGTAGTTTTTCACAGAGACAACTCCATTTCTATTCAGTTATTGATTTATGTTTTTTAATTAATTCGGCTGCGGCGACTGTTTTTCCTTTGTCAATGCAGGGTGAAAGCGTTGCAGGATGACTTGAAACAATCGGATTTTTTGCTGCAATTACCTTGAATTTTAAGAAAATAGTGTTATAATACTATTAGGAATACATACCAATTAAGAATAAATATAAATTAAAAGGAGCGATGAAAAATGTTAGGTAAAAAAATGCAAGACTTGATGAACACACAAATCCAGGCTGAATTTTATTCGGCTCAGTTGTATCTGGCGATGTCGGCGTATAGTGAGTCGGAAAATTATAAGGGATTTGCCCATTGGCTAAAACTGCAATATAAAGAAGAAACTTCCCATGGTATGAAATTTCTTGGTTATATTCTGGAACGCGGCGGCGAGGTCGAATTAAAACCGATTGCTGCCCCGCCGGCCAAGTTTGGTTCGATGCTGAAATTGTTTGAAGAAGTGCTGGCGCATGAGCAAAAAGTCACCGCAATGATTACGAGTTTGTATGAAGCTGCGCTGAAAGAAAAAGACTATGCCGCACAAATCTTCCTGCAATGGTTCATTAACGAGCAGGTTGAAGAAGAAGCCAATGCTACGGAAATTGTCGGCAAACTGAAAATGGTCGGCGAAAAGAATATCAATGGTGTGATGTATATCGACAAGGAATTGATTCGCCGCGCCGAATAAGCGCTACTCATCATGAACGAAACCGGAAGTTCCCTCGCGGAATTTCCGGTTTTTTGTCAACATTTTGAGTTTGCGGATTGTTCAGAGTTCGCTGATTGACGAGGTCATTCATTATCAAGTAAAATGGAACCAATAACACACCCCCGGTGGAGGGGGGATGGGGAGGCTGATTCATCAATGGAAGAACAGCAGACATCGGTCCGCAATGTCGTTATTATCGGCGGGGTTGCCGCTGGGTTAAAGTCTGCCGCCAAAGTGCGCCGCGGCGACCCAAAGGCAAAAATTACCGTGATCGAACGCGGCGATCTCGTTTCCTACGGCGCCTGCGGCATGCCCTATGTCGTATCCGGCAATGTGGATTCGATTGACCACCTGATGATGACGCCGAACGGATCGATGCGCAACCCGTCATTTTTTAAAGCCACCAAAAATCTGGATATTCTCACGAAAACTGAAGCGCTGCGGATCGACCGAACCGCAAAAACGGTTCGGGTTAAGGATTTACCCAGCGGCACCGAAAGCGATATTCCCTATGACAAACTTGTGATTGCCACCGGCTCGACGCCGGTGCGTATCCCATTTCCCGGCATTGAGCTGGGCAATATTTTTCCGATGTGGCATCCCTATGATGCGCAGGCGATTCGCGACTTATTGGAAGGCCGTCAGGTGAAAAATGCCGTAATCATTGGCGCCGGGCTGGTGGGAATTGAAATGGCGGAGGCGTTTCATCGCTGGGGTGTGCATACCACGATTGTGGAAATGCAGGACCATGTTTTTCCTGCCTTTCTCGACCCGGAAGTGGCGCTGTCGGTTGAAAAATATGCCCAGGGAAACGGCATTGACATTCGGATGCAGGAGAAAGTCCAGCGATTCGAGGGTGATGGCGTAGTCAGCGCTGTTGTGACAGATAAGGGGACATACCCTGCCGATGTGGTCGTTTTGTCAGTCGGGGTGAAGCCGACCGTTGCCCTGGCGCGCGAAGCAGGGCTGGAAATCGGCTCGTCTGGGGCGATCCTGGTCAATCAGAATATGTTGACCAGTGATCCGGATATTTATGCCGGCGGCGACTGCGCCGAAAATACTCACATGGTATCCGGCAAAAAAATGTTTGTTGCCCTGGGGTCGATTGCCAACAAACACGGACGGGTGATTGGCGAAAATATTTGCGGCGCCAACGTGAAGTTTCGCGGAATTCTTGGCACAGTTGTCGTCCGCCTGCTCGAACTGAATGTCGGCAAAACCGGCTTAACGGAAAAAGAGGCTAAAGCGGCCGGTTATGAGATCGTCACCACGATGACGACAGGCAATGACCGGGCGCATTATATGCCGGAGTCAAAACTGCTGACCATCAAGTTGATTGCCGATGCACATAGTCGTAAAGTGCTGGGAATACAGGCATTCGGTGAAGGCGACGTCGCCAAACGCATTGATGTTGTGGCGTCGGTGCTGACGTTTGGCGGAACGATCGACGACTTGTTTGATGTCGATCTTTCTTACGCGCCTCCCTTCAATAATCCGATTGATAATGCAGCTGTGGCTGCCAATACTTTGATGAACAAAATCTCCGGTAAGTTCAAGGGGATTTCGACGATTGAGGCCAAAGAAAAACTGGCGTCACCTAAGACGGTATTTTTGGATGTGCGCAGTCCGGAGGAATGCAAAGCGGTTCGTATCGCTTCCTGCCGCAACGTGACCTATATTCCGTTGGCGCAGCTGCGCAGCCGGATGGCAGAACTGGGCAAGGAAGATGAAATCGTCGCCTTCTGCAAGATCAGCCTGCGCGGCTATGAGGCTGAATGTATGCTGGAAGGTGAAGGGTTTAAGGATGTAAAAGTAATCGAGGGCGGCGTGGTCGCCTGGCCTTTTGAGTGCGAAGTTGATGATTCGCAGCCACCGTCTGGAGAATCGCTAACAGAAAAATAACATAAGTTTACCCAACAAGGGGGAGGAAAACCATGAAACGCAGAGAATTTATAAAATTAGCTACAATTAGTTCGATGGCGGCCTTGGCATTACCAGGCTGCAGCAGCAATAAATCAAGCGCCGATGTAGGGCTGCCACCGCAGCGCCAGCCAGCAGCAGCCGCGACTGCACCGACCGGCAGTTCCGGCAATCCGGCCATGGTGGTTGTTAACGGCGCCGAACCCGAAGAGTTGATGGAACGCGGTCTGCAGGCGATGGGCGGCATCGGTCGCTTTGTGAAATCAGGACAAAGCGTCGTCATCAAGCCGAACTTCAGTGTGCCGCGTACGCCCGACCAGGCGGCGACGACCAACCCTCTGTTGGTGGCGGCGTTGGTCAAACGTTGCCTGGGCGCCGGAGCGAAATCGGTCAAGGTAATTGATTATCCGTTTACCAATTCCCAGATGTGCCTGGAAAATTCCGGGATACGCCGGGCTGCAGAGGCGGCTGGCGGCCGGGTGTTTACGATCAATAAATTGTCGACGGAGTTTTATACGGCGTCGAATGCCGGCGGATCGGTTCTGCAATCGCTTCAGTATTCTAAGGATGTGTTGGAGGCCGACGTATTCATCAGTTTTCCGATTTTGAAGCACCATAACGGGACCGGACTGACGATGGGGCTGAAAAATATGATGGGGCTGGTCTGGGATCGCGGCTTTTTTCACCGGACCGACCTGCATCAGACAATCGCCGAACTGGCGGCATTCAAACGACCAAACCTGGTAATTATGGATGCAATCCGGGGGATTACCAGCCATGGCCCGATGGGGCCGGGCACGATCCGCGAGTATAATCAGCTGATTTTTAGTGTGGATCCGGTGGCGGCCGATGCCTACGGGGCGGAGTTGTTTGGTATGAAAGCCGCGGAGGTTGGTTATATCGGCATTGCTGCCGGGCTGGGCGTGGGGACGGTCAACTGGCAAAGTCTAAATCCGGTTCGCGTGTAACTGGGCGGCAGTTGAAAGAGGAGGGGAGCTGAAGCGATCAGCATAGAAGTTCTGTGGGGCTGTTTCTTGATTTCTTGTCTGGCCGCAATCTATTTTCATCGGCGGCGTCAGGTTGAAAAGACAATTATTCATTGGCCGCAGTGTGTGGTAAGAGTTATTCCCGGTTCGATCAAATTTAAGCCGGCCGGTTGGCAGCCAGGCAAAAAACAACGGGGTCTGCGTATTGCGCAGGTTGAGTTTGAATACGAACGAAATGGCGTGGCTTATCTGAGCCGCAAAATGTTACCAGTGAACTGGACACTCCGGGCCGGAGAACAGGAACGGGTGCAACGGGAACTGGAAACTTTTGCGGTCGCATTTTGCAATCCGGCGAATTCGGCTGAGGCTTATCTGGATATTCCGGACCGCTGGCAACGTGGTAGCATCAGTTGGGTTACCGTTGGCCTGGTGGTGTCCGGTGTGGTTATGCTTCTTACGGGACGGTTCTTGTTGGCAAGTTATCTTTGACAGGAGGTTTTTTCATGTTGGAACAGTATGGGGCCATTGCTATTTTGGCCGGGGTGGCATTTATCTTTCCTTTTATTCCGCTTATCGCCTCTTCGCTGATTCATATCCGCAAGCCAACCCGGGAAAAGTTGCTGCCTTATGAATGCGGCATCGATACCATCGGGCGTTCCTGGGTCCAGTTCAAAAGCAGTTATTTTCTCTATGCCCTGGCGTTTGTCCTGTTTGATGTGGAGACCGCTTTTCTCTATCCCTGGGCGGTCGTCTTTCGTAGTATGAATGCACCGGCTTTTATGGCGATGTTTGTATTCATGGCCATTCTGCTGCTGGGGTTATGGTACGCGTGGAAGAAGGGGGCGCTGGAATGGAAGTGACAACAACAGAGAACCCGGTGGCCCAGAGCCGGCTGTCCGGACTACTGGGGCCGGAAAATGTGATTGTTACGACAGTGGAGCAAGTTTTTGCCTGGGCGCAGGGCCATTCTTTCTGGCCGCTGACCTCCGGACTAGCCTGCTGTGCTCTGGAAATGATGGCTTGTGGCGCCGGACGTTTCGATTTGGCCCGGTTCGGCTATGAGGTGTTTCGTCCCTCGCCGCGGCATGCCGACCTGTTGATCGTAGCGGGCACTTTGACTTGGAAAATGGCGCCGCCATTGGTGCGGCTGTATGAACAGATGCCGGAATCCAAATGGGTGATTGCGATGGGCAGCTGTGCCAGCGGCGGCGGTCCGTTCGTCGATTCCTACTCGGTAGTGCAGGGTGTTGACAAAATTTTGCCGGTGGACGTCTATATCCCCGGTTGCCCGCCGCGACCGGAAGCGTTGATGCATGGCATGCTTACCCTGAAGGAAAAAGTGATGGCAGCCAAGAGACGAGGTGGCAAAAAATGAACCAGGAAATGATCGCAACCGGCATGCTGGAGTCTACGCCGGACGCGTTGCTGAGCGACTTGCAGGAGCTGCGGGACAATGCCGCCTACCGGTTTGACCGTCTGATTGACCTGACCGCTGTCGACCGCGGTGAAACTTTCGAACTGGTTTATCGGTTGAATTCGCTGCAAACCGACCGGGATTTGGTCGTGAAAGCGTCGATTGATGCGGCCAAACCGGAGATTCCTTCGGTGTCCGGCCTCTGGGAAACGGCCTTGTTTGGTGAGCGCGAAGTTCAAGACATGTTCGGCATCGTCTTTGTCGGCCATCCCGATCCGCGTCCTTTATTGGCGCCGGAGGATGGATTTGGCTTCTTTCCGCTGCGCAAAAGTTATCAGCTGCCCGGACGATCCGGTCAGCAGGCGGGGAGGTAACGCGCATGGCACAGATGAAACTGGAGCATAATGGTATCACCCCGGCTGGGACGGAATTATATTTATTGAACATGGGGCCGCAACACCCCAGTACACACGGCGTACTGCGGGTTTTGCTCGAACTGGATGGCGAGACGGTGGTCAAGGCAACGCCGGTGATGGGGTACTTGCACCGGGGCCTGGAAAAATTGGCCGAAGTGCGGACTTATCCGCAATTTATCCCTTATACCGACCGGCTGGATTATGTTTCCTCCATGTGCAACAATTTGGCATACTGCCAGACAGTAGAAAAGCTGATCGGCGCCGAAGTGCCGGAGCGGGCCGAGTATATCCGGGTCATCATGGCTGAACTGAACCGTATCGCCAGCCATATGCTGTTCATCGGCGCCACGGCGCTCGATTTGGGCGGTATGAGCGGCATGATGTATACGTTCCGCGACCGTGAATACATCCTTGATTTGTTCAATCTGGCGTCCGGTTCGCGTCTAACCTATTCCTACGTGCGGATCGGCGGCGTGATGAACGATATTTCGCCCGAATTCATCGATCTGTTGCGCAAATTCCTCGCCGATTTGCCGGGGATGCTTACCGAGTACGACAATCTGATTAATGGCAATGAGATTTTTCAGGCCCGTCTGAAAGGCGTATCGATCGTGCCTGCAGCCCGTCTGGTTTCGCAAGGCGTGACCGGGCCGGTTTTGCGCGCTTCGGGGATCGACTACGACCTGCGGGTCAAAAAACCGTATGGCATTTACAACCGGTTTCAGTATGCGATCCCTACCGGCAGCGTAGGCGACAATTGGGAACGCTATCTGATGCGGGTGCTGGAAATTGGCGAAAGCGCCAAAATCATCGCTCAGGCGCTGGAAAACCTGCCAGAGGGGCCGGTGATGGCGAAAATACCAAAAGTGATCAAACCGCCGGTCGGTGAAGTCTATCATGCGAACGAGACGCCGCGCGGCGAACTGGGATTCCATATTGTCAGCGACGGATCGACCAAGCCGTACCGGTTGCATATCCGCCGGCCGACTTTCTACAACCTGGGTTGTGTGAACACACTCTGCCAGGGAGTGAAGATCGCCGACGTGGCTGCGGTTCTGGCTGTCCTTGATCCCTGCATGGGAGAAGCCGATGCATAGGAAGGTGGAAATTTGATGCAAGAGTCTGCAAGCCTTTGGGTAGGACTGGGACGGGCGCTCAAACAGGCCGTTCTGGATGCGACAGGTACGTTGTGGGCGGCGGAGTTCGTTCATACACTCGCCGGAGTCGTTGGTATTTTAACGATTATCTTATTATCCGCGTTGGTATTGGTTTATCTCGAACGTAAAGTCTGCGCCTGGATGCAGATGCGGCTGGGGCCGAACCGGCTGGGTCCGTTTGGCATGTTCCAGACGATCGCCGATATCATCAAACTGATGACCAAGGAAGATATCCAACCGACGATGGTATCGCCGGTAATGTGGGGACTGGCGCCGATTTTGCTATTCATGGCGGCGATGACTACTTATGCGGTGATTCCGTTTGATGCCGGCGTAATCTTTGCCGACCTCAATATCGGTATTTTCTTTTTCGTCGCGGTTGGCTCGCAGGCAACCCTGCCGATGCTGATGGCCGGCTGGTCGTCCAACAACAAGTACGC
Organism: uncultured Veillonellaceae bacterium; assembly: GCA_964386615.1. Lineage (GTDB taxonomy): Bacteria > Bacillota > Negativicutes > UBA1444 > UBA1444 > UBA1444. The sequence continues at coordinate 438 of CAYLSL010000084.1, read as the reverse complement.
GATGCTCGGCGGCATGCGGACCGTGGCTCAGATGATCTCTTATGAGATGCCGCTCGTGTTCTCACTGCTTGGTGTGGTGATGATCACCGGTTCGATGAAAATGAGCGATATCGTCAAGGCGCAGGAGGGGTTATGGTTTATCGTGACCCAGCCGATCGCCTTTTTGGTTTACCTGATTGCGGCAGTGGCCGAGACCAACCGGACCCCGTTTGACCTGGTCGAAGCCGAGTCGGAATTGGTTGCCGGCCCGTTCACCGAATACAGCGGCATGCGCTGGGCCTATTTTTTCCTGGCTGAATATGCGTTTATGGTCGGTGCATCCTGCATCGCGGCCACATTATTCCTTGGTGGCTGGAACGGACCGTTTTTGCCGGGCTGGATCTGGTTCTTCATCAAGGTGGCGGCAATGATTTTCCTGTTCATGTGGTTCCGCTGGAC
>CAYLSL010000083.1:0-8693 GCA_964386615.1 uncultured Veillonellaceae bacterium | reverse complement strand
TATTTATCCGCTGTCATTTTTTCTTTGAGATAAGGTCCATACCGCTGATCGGTATGAATAACATGTGACGTCAACCAGTCACGCAAGAAAACCACTACCGGGAATGGCCTTGCCTTGGCAGCTTCTGTTTGGTCTTGCATCAATTGGGCGACCTTGTGTTTGAAATTTTCGTGTTCTTGCTTATGTCGTGCATATTCGGGGTAATCATACTGTTGCATGAGTTTTTCTTCTGCCGCAAAATGATACTCACTGTACGCAACCAGTTCATCGAGTGTTTTAAAGACACAGGCCTGCTTTTCCGCATCCTCGGGACAGTTCATCAAATCGGTATAAAGGCCGTTGATCAGGGCAACCAATTTTTGATGTTGTGCATCCAATTCATCAATGTGTGTCAGGTAAGAATCCTGCCATTGGAAATAAAACATATACATTCTCCTTTTTGCAACCTGATATGGACAGATTCTTTGCAACAACCATCTTTTCCTGCTTTGACAAGCGTCTTTACTTTGTTTAGACTGTGAATAGCAGGGGAAACGGAGGATCGATTTACCATCACTACGGAAATTTATATTTTTTTCGTCTTTATATTATCGAGTTTTTTACAGACTGTAACAGGTTTCGGGTATGCCATCATCACGGCTCCGCTGTTAGCAATGGTATTGGGCGCCAAAGAAACCGTCATGTTGGTCATGTTGACCGGACTTGTAATCCGCCTTTTCCTGGCGCGGGCTACCCGCAACCAAGGCAGTTTTAAAGCGATCCTGCCCATCATTACCGCCAGCATCATCGGCGCTGTCCCCGGTGCATATGTGATGACGCAAATCAGCAACGAAGGGCTCAAACTAGCCATTGGAATACTGCTACTTCTATTCACCGGTTTTCTCTGGAAGAATTACTCATTACCGGTGAGTCACAATAAAACCATCGAATCCCTGATCGGACTTGTCAGCGGTTTTTTGTCAACAACCACCGGCATCAATGGCCCGCCGGTCGTGCTGTATTATCTCAATTCCAAGGCAGAAGAAAACCGGGTGGAGTTTCGCGCCAATTTGACCCGGTATTTTTTGTTGATCAATATTTTCTCCATCCTCTTTTCCCACATCGCCGGGACCTTGAAGTTCGCAGAACTTTGGCTGCATACACTGCTTGCCGTACCGGCATTGTACATCGGCTTTGTCATCGGCGAAAAGATGTTTCTCCGGATCAGCGCCACAATGCTGCGAAAAGCTTCGTTGGTCATGGTATTGCTGAGCAGTTTGGCGATGATCTGGTCGGTTTTAGCAAAACAATATTAATTTTAAGCAAAAAAGGCGGTGCAGTTAATGAAAATCCAGTTATTGCGTCATGCAACCCTCTTGATTGAATTTGCCGGCAAAACACTATTGGTCGACCCGATGCTGAGCGAAAAGGAAGCGATGCCTCCCATCGTCAATTCAGCGAATGACCGGCGCAATCCGCTTGTTTCGCTGACAGCCCCCGCTGACTATCTGGACATGGCCGATGCAGTGCTGCTGACGCACACCCACCGGGATCACTTTGATGATGCCGCTGCGCAGGTTTTGCCGAAAACCAAGCCTGTGTTATGCCAGCCTGAGGATGAAACAAAACTGAAAGACCTCGGTTTTATAACCGTTTTGCCAGTAACCACGGAGGTAGTCTGGCAAGGCATCCGTGTTCAGCGAACCGGCGGGCAGCATGGCACCGGAGAAATCGCGCAAAAGATGGCTCCTGTGTCGGGATATGTCTTGTCGGCCCAGGCAGAACCTGTGCTATATATCGCCGGCGACACGATCTACTGCGCGGATGTGGAAACCGCGCTGTCTGCTCATCACCCTGCTGTTGCGGTCGTAAACGGCGGCGGCGCCCGTTTCAATGTCGGCGACCCAATCACCATGACGGCAGAAGACGTCGAAAAGGTTCTGCAGTTTGCCCCCTCAACCAAAGTAATGGTCGTCCATCTGGACGCAATCAATCATTGTTTGACAACCCGCGCTGATTTCCGCGCCTATTTCGCCAATCATCGGCAGCAGGAACGAGTCTCGATCCCCGACGATGGCGAGTCGGTTTCATTCGAGTAACAACACCAGCCCATCTTTGAACAAGAATAGGGCAAAAACAAACAAAACCAGCCCCAGCAACCGCATCAGCCAGACATAGGGCTGACCGGAAAAAAAGCTGCGCGTTTGCATCACAAGGTATGCCAGTATAATTTTCGCACCAATCAGGCAGGCGTAGAATCCCATGACAAAAGCTGCTGCACTTGCACTGCTCTGCGCGTATGCAGCCAAAATGATCGGGCTGCCAACCGTAATCCAGAACAAGTAGGGATGCGGACTCAGTGCATTAATTAATGCCCCTTTGACAATCGAGTTCGGTTGACAGGCTGATTCTGAATTGTGCACCGGTCTTTGCTTCAAGTTTTGTAAAGCCAGATAACATAGCAAAATGCCGCCGGCGAGCGACACCAACCCCAGAAGTGGTTTCAGGGTGTAAATTCCAGAAACTAAAAAGGTCGCGACAATAATGACCGGCAGGTCTGTGATCAGCGGGGTGAATGCGGTTTTTACCCCCTCTTTGAAACCATAACCGATGGTTTGCGAAATAACCATCGTCAACAGAGGCCCGGGCGCAAAACCTGCCGCCAGTCCCAATGCACTGCCGGCAATGAATAACTTTAACATCATACCCCTCCGCAGCCAGATTGCCGGCATCTCTGCCGAAACCAGTCTAGTGCTTATCATTGTAACGCAGTTTTACATAAACGCCAATAAACCACCCCGTTATCAATTACCACGAAAATCATTCGGGCCTGTCGTGGTATAATTTGAATTAAAGAATAGTGCCTGCCCTTTCTTAATACACAGGAATGGAGCGATCATATGACGGAATGGTTTTCCCAATTTTCACCGGTTGTCCAAGCTCTGTTCGGCACTCTGTTTACATGGGGAGTGACTGCGCTAGGCGCTGCACTCGTCTTTTTCTTCAAATCAATCAACAAGACTGTATTGAATGCAATGCTTGGCTTTGCGGCCGGCGTAATGATTGCCGCCAGTTTTTGGTCACTGTTGTCCCCGGCGATCGAAATGGCGGAATCGTTGGGGCAGACGGCGTGGATTACTGCATCGGTCGGTTTTTTAGCGGGCGGAGCTTTTTTGTGGTTGGTTGACATGACTTTGCCGCATCTGCACATGGGCCTGAAAACAGAGGATGCCGAAGGAATCAAAACCGGCTGGCAACGCAGCGTTTTACTGGTTCTGGCAATCACGCTGCATAACATCCCGGAAGGATTGGCTGTCGGAGTGGCTTTTGGCGCCGTCGCCTACGATTTGCCCTCTGCGTCCTTGGCCGGCGCCGTTGCACTGGCGATCGGCATCGGATTGCAAAATTTTCCGGAAGGAGCGGCCGTTTCCATACCCCTGCGGCGGGAAGGGTTCAGCCGAACCAAGTCGTTTCTATATGGACAAGCCTCTGGCATTGTCGAACCGATTGCCGGAGTGATCGGCGCCCTGGCAGTAATGTCGATGCGTCCGCTATTGCCCTATGCGTTGGCGTTTGCCGCAGGCGCCATGATCTACGTTGTAGTGGAAGAGCTGATTCCGGAAGCGCAGCGCAAGGAAGGCGGCAGTTCTACCGATGTTGCAACCATCGGCTGCATGATCGGTTTTGCCGTAATGATGATATTAGATGTGGCGCTCGGCTAAGCCGTTGCAATCAATCGATAAATTCCTGACTCACCGTCACGCCGCGTTTGCCTTTGATAATTCCAATGCCAATCAATCTAAATTTGGGGTTCAGTATGTTCTGCCGATGCCCGGGCGACCCCATCAGCCCCCGGTGCGCCTGTTGCACTGTTCCGGACACAGCCAGGTTTTCGCCCACATAATGATAGGTAACCCCCTGCGCTGTGACTAGCTCTGACGGAGTGCCATACTTCTCTGATTCATGGGCAAAATAATCATTATCAATCATATCCTGACTCTTCAGCCTGGCCGCCTTTACCAGCAGCGCATCAGCAATCAGCGGCTTCACGCCTTTCTTGGCCCGTTCACTGTTAATCAAATCCAGCATTTGCTGCTCGTCTGAGGACAGATCATTTGCCGGTTGTCCGTGATATACGGGCCGAGGTGTCGGCTGTGAACCGCTTCGTTGATTCACGCGAACCGGGGCTCTGGTCTCCACACGAATCGGCTCGGACCGGACAGGCTCAATCCTGGGCACATCCTGGGCGACAACCGGATCCTCGGCCGCCGGCTGTTCATATTTACTGGGTACATAAATTTGTACGGTTCCTTCCACCGTCTTGTTGATGTCAATTTTTGTTCTGTCCGCTTCAGCCCGCAATCCCCCGGCCAGACTGATCACATCGCCATAAGTCGAGCCAAATTGAACAGTATATGTACCCGGTTTTTGGACAAAACCGCCAAGATACACAAGTGCCGAAGGTTTGAAACCGGCCGGCCGCGTCGGCACGGGTTCCGCCTTGGGGGTACTGCAACCTGCACTGACCAGCATTATCATCGCTGCAACCAACACTGCCGCTTTCTTCATCCCTGAAACCGCCTTCTTTTTATTTGTGATCCGAAGCCCCCTGTCTATTCATTATTCTTTTCCATCCCATCAGTTCTTCCTTGAACCACTAGTCCTATCTTTAGTAGGTCTTGTGACTCATTTTAATCAAACAAGGCTCTCCGGAAAATCCGGAGAGCCTTGTTTGATTAAAATGTTACAAATCGAATCGCTACGGCAAAACATCCGCCAGTACATCAGATAAAATGGCTATCATGGCATCAGTTTCTTCGGTCGTGACAATCAACGGCGGCATCAGCCGGATCATCGAAGGTTGCGGCGAATTTACGAGCAGGCCTTTACGAAGGCAGGCACCGACAACTTCGCCCCCCTTATCTGCCGGTAGATCAAAGGCAACCAGCAGTCCCCTGCCGCGAATATTGGTCAAACCGAAGCGACCGGCAATTTGTCCGAGCTGTTTTTTCAAATAATCGCCTTGTTGGGCAGCATTGTCAGCCAGTTTTTTCCCGATGACTTCATTCATTACTGCCAAGCCAACCGCCATGGCAAGCGGCTGTCCCGAGTAGGTTCCGCCTTGATCGCCAATCTCAAAAATGTTGAATTGTTCTTTCGCCAACAATGCCGCCAAGGGAAATCCGCCGCCAATTCCCTTGGCCAGCGTCATGACATCCGGTTCAACGCCATAATGTTCGTAGGCAAATAACTTGCCGGTACGAGCCAGCCCGGTCTGCACCTCGTCAAAAATCAACAGGATTTTTTTCTCGGTACAAAGGTCGCGCACTTTGCTGATAAAGTCTTGCTCCAGTTCAAAGACTCCGCCTTCGCCTTGGATTGGCTCCAACATGATGGCGCATGTTTTGTCAGTCACTGCCGCTTTCAAAGCCGCGAAATCGTTCAGCGGAACGTGGATAAATCCTGGCACTTTCGGCTCATATAAGGATTTCCATTTTTGTTTGCCGGTAGCCGACATCGTAGCCAAAGTCCGGCCATGAAAACTATTGATTGTGGTAATGATTTCATACGCGCCATTCAAGTGGATGGAACCATATTTTCGCGCCAGCTTGATTGCCCCTTCATTGGCTTCGGCGCCGCTGCTGGCAAAAAACACCCGATCAAAACAAGAATAATCCGTCAGCATTTTTGCATATTCAATCATCGGTTTGTTTAGAAAGCTCGGGCTTGCATTGACCAGCAACTGGCTTTGTTGTGCCAATGCCTGGGCAATTACTGCCGGGCTGTGCCCAAGTGAAGTGACCGCCCAGCCCCCGACAAAGTCGAGATACTTTTTGCCGTCGGTATCCCAGAGAAACAGGCCCTGACCTTTTTCCATCACAATATCGGGCCTGATCGTCGTAAACAAAATTGATTCCTTTGCTGCCGCAAGAAGTTCCTGGGTACTGTTCAACTGATCGCGATTCATAGCCGCCCTCCGTCCATTCATGTTTTTAAATAATTATACACACGACGGTGTGAAAGCGCAACCGCAAATTCAATGAAAAATCACGAGCCCAAAACCAATTGCTCAAGAATTTGCACGCCCGGTGCAAACAGTTTCACATAACCATGTATGTCCGTTAGATGCTGTAATACCAGTTCGTGAGCAATCCCGGGCGGCGCATACACGACGTAAACGACCTTTTGTGTATTGGCCGTAATGCGGGTCCGCTCGTCCGGGCCGTGAATGATGCTGGAAATGATACCCGATGCATCGTTAATTCTCATGTCCCCGGACTTAACGGCCTGTTCTTTGCCATTCATCAATACATATCGTTCATCCGGATCAGCGACATCAAGCTTCAAGGGGAGTTTCAACGTCTGATAATCATGGCCGGCTGTCAACAAGCAATTATTCAGTTCTGCCATAAACATCGCTTCGACCAGACCCGCCACGGCGGGAATGCTCTTGCCTTTAAAAATCACCGATTCCAATTGCTGTTGAACATGATAAGTCTTGGAAAACTGCTTGTAGTAATCGGCATACGCTTTCAGAATCGGACTACTCACCAGCATTTGCCGATCTGTAAATTTGGCGCGCAGTTCGGTTTCGACACGGCGTTTTTCAGTCTCGAGCGCTTCACTGATGGTTGGGTTATTGACCTGATCCAACAGCATTACCCCGACCCCAGCCCCCGGATATGATTGCTTCCACGCTTCAGACACCTGCAGCATTTTTACTCAACTCCTTACTGATATCGATTCAATCTCTCGCTTCATTTTACCGCGCCATCTATGAATCGTATTGTATGGAATTGCTGTATTGACCAGGCGTAAGTCCGGTGATTTGCTTGAACTGCCGCGAAAAATGACTTTGATCGACAAAGCCTGTCTCGTGTGCCACCGTGACGGGCAGACAGCCTTGGGCGAGATACTCTTTGGCGCGGCGGATGCGGACCTGTTTTTGGAATACATGCGGCGGCACGCCAAAATGCTGCCGGAATACCCGGATCAGATAAAACGAACTCAAATGACAGACCTGTACCAGATCCTGCAGTGAAATATTCGCATTATAATGCGCCTCAATGTATTCCTGCACCAATTTTACCGCCAGAGCCTCCTGCTTGTCCGACTCAAGTTCGGTGCGTCGCTCCGAGTAGCGGGTGATAAACGTTGCCAGAAGATTTAACACACTCGATTCCTGCTCCAGCTTCATTACCGCTTTGCTTTCCAATCCCCGATGCACAATGCTGATTTGACTGGCCAAATTGGCATCATGGATCACACCGGCCGAAAAGAACGGCCGGCGGGTCTGGCCAAAAAGCTCAGCCGCAACTTGCTCAAGCAGGTCCGGCGCCAGATAAAACATCCGATACGACCAGCCATCCGGCGTTGCCGCCTGCCCATCGTGCGCTTCTCCGGGTATCACCAAATTGATCGCTCCGGCAGGGGCGACCAGGTGTTCGCCGCGATAAGAAAACGCCAATGCCCCTTGTTCGATGACGCCAAACGCATATCCGTCGTGAATGTGGCGGGAAAAGTTCTGCGTCGTATATTTTGCGCGCAGCAATTCAATCCCCGGCGCCTGTGGCAGGGACCAAAATTTAACGGACTGGTCGTCAGCAGCCTTTGCAGCCATCAGATACTCTCTTCATTCGTTTTACTATAACTGCGGTAAATGCTAAAAATCGAACGCAATGCCGTAATGATCGCTTTCTTGGAATTCCCTTCATAATGTCGGTCAATCTTGTGGGCCAGCTCTTCCATCCCCCCTGCCAAGCTATGGCCGATCAGGATTTTGCGAATAAACCGTTCTGAGGTTCGAGTCGAAAGCGTACATTCGGCATCGACAATGATGGAAGTTCTGATATCAACCAGAACCACCAGACCCATGGTTTCATGGATGTAGCTTGAAGATATTCCCTGCGGCAGCCGGGCGTAGCCAGAAAACAAAACGATATTGCTGTCCAACGCGATGCACTCCTTCAATCATTCCAGTCTGGCTGATAAGAAAAAAGGACAGCCGGGAATAACCCCTCTCTGTCCCTCATACACTCACTCATTGGATGAATTATTGCAATAATATCACTTAACAGATATTTTGACAAGCAAAGAACCCTCACAGAAAAAAGGAATAGGTCCCGATTTCACGAATCCTGTAAGTAAGTGAAGTTTAATCAGTAATTGGAAAGAAGGGATTCTGATGAAGTCGAAATTGATTTATAGCTTGTTATGCATCACATTACTGTCCAGTCTGTTGTTGGCCGGCTGCGGCGGCGGTGGCGCCACTCCGACTGCTGCCAAAATCATTGACCCCTGCGACCTTGTGTCAAAAACTGAGGCGCAGCAATATCTTGGTCAACCGCTGAAAGACCCGGAAAAAAAGGAGACTGCCGCAGTCGGTTTAAAGTTATGCGTTTACAATACGGTGCAGGAAGGTTCCGGCAAACTATTGCAAATCGGCCTGACCCAGCAGTCCTTCATGCCGAAAAATGGACAAACCCCGCAAAAAATCTACGACTCGCTAAAAGGAAACTTCACCAACGCCTTGAAGGTTGACGGGATCGGCAACGATGCATTCATTGCTCCGCCGGGGCTGCACGTACTGGCCGGCAACTATTACCTTACCGTGGCTGTCGGCAACTCCAACGACCCGAAAAATCAGGAACTACTGAAAACAATCGGCAAAAAAATCGTCAGCAAGCTCTAATCTGGCTGGCAATCGGTTCAGT
>CAYLSL010000082.1:0-8770 GCA_964386615.1 uncultured Veillonellaceae bacterium | reverse complement strand
GACCGGATCATTTCCGGCTGCGCCGCCAGATCCATCTGCCGGTCGATATATTCTTCGCGCCCGATCAAACGGCAGAAACCGACCCAGAACTTTTCCTCCAGAGCCCCCAGACTTAGGTATCTCCCGTCAGCGGTGGGATAAATCTGATAACAGGCATAACTGCCGCCAAGCAAGCCGGTGCCACGCACCGGCTTTTCGCCTGCGCCGAACTTTGCCAAGATGAATGGCAGCCAGCTGACCACGCCGTCTAGCATCGATATATCACAGAACTGACCGCGTCCGGTTACTGAACGCGCCTGTAGCGCCAGCAGGATTCCGATCACTGCCATCAGAGCTCCGCCGCCGATATCAGCAATCTGGATATCGCCCATCGCCGGATTTCCGTCTTGTTCGCCAAAAAGTCCGGTAATTCCGGCAAAACTCAAATAGTTGATATCGTGCCCGCCCTGAAATTTATAAGGCCCATCCTGACCATAGCCGGTAATCGCACAATAGATTAGCCGTGGATTGATCTCGTGCAGGGATTCGTAACCCAGTCCCAGTTTATCCATCACGCCCGGACGAAACCCTTCAATCAGCACGTCATACTGGCGGACCAGATCGCGAAAGACAGCTTTCCCTGCCTCCTGCTTCAGGTCGATGGTTATACTGCGCTTGTTGCGATTCACCGAATCGTACAGAACGCTCCAGCGCTCGCCGCAAGGCGGGAAATCCCTCAGATAGTCGCCGCGCTCCACATCTTCCAGCTTGACCACATCTGCGCCGAAATCCGCCAGCATCTGTGAACAATAGGGCCCCGGCAACAGCCGCGACAAATCCAGTACGCGAACTCCTTGCAATGGCAGTGTCATTGTTTCCTTCCCCCTTCATTATCGCTACAGATCGCGTTAAGTGCGCCGCCAAGCAGAAAGATCAACGTACTGATGTATATCCAGATAATCAGGGCGAACAAGCCGCCCAGGCTGCCGTAAATCGTCGCATAACTGCCAAAGTTGTTGACATAGAAAGAAAACAACAGCGAAGCCCCGACCCAGCCAAACGTTGCAAACACTGTACCGGCCAGGACATGCCCGCCGTTCAGTTTTCGGTTCGGCAAATAACGATAGACCAGATAAAACGTCAGCAGTAACAAGGCAAAGGTGATCCCGTAACGCAAAACACCCCATATACTGTAAAACAGCGATTTGGCGCCCAGGTAACCAAACACGGTCGAGCCGATGACCCGACCGAGTACGATCATTATAAAGGAAAAAATGATCATCAGCGTCAATCCGATGGTCGATAGCAACGCAATCAAATTCAACTTGATAAAATGGCGGCTTTCCCTGACTCCATAGGAATGGTTCAACCCGCGTATGATCGCCGACATGCCGCGTGAAGCGGCCCATAAACTGGCCAATATCCCCAGAACCAGCAATGTTTCGCTTTTCGCCTGCACGGTCTCCTCCAGCATCGTTTTAACCAACAACGCCGTATCACGCGGCAGAATCGCATTGAAGTTGGCAATCAACAGCCGGTTGGGCAACGGGGTAAAACTGATCAGATTGATCACGAAGAACAGAAAGGGGAAAAAGGCCAGAATCAGATAATAGGAAATCTGCGCGCTCATCGCTGCCAAGTCATCCTGTCGGTAATGCTCTACCATTTTTTTGCCATACTGAAATAGGATATTCATGATTCTGCCCGATCCCTTTAAAATGTCTTAGCCAGCTGACGCGCCTGTTGCATTGCGGCGTCAAGAATTTGCCCGGCCTGCTCCGGCGCCATTTCGATCCCTTCGCAAATCACCGAACGAAAATCGCTGATCCCGATCATCCGGCACAGCGAACGCAGATACGGCGTGGCATGATCCATCGCTTGCAGCGGACCGGCCGAAAAAACGCCGCCTCTCACATGGAGCAGCGCCACCGGTTTGTCCGCCACCAGCCCCAGGCAACCTTTTTCAGTGTAGGTAAATGTTTTGCCAGCGACCATGATCGTAGCCAGATAGTCCATAAGCTGCGGCGGGAATTGCAGATTCCACATCGGTGCGGCAAAAACCACTTTATCGGCGGCGATAAATGCCTCGGTATACTGATCGATCCGCGCCAATAATTTCAGTTCGTCAGCGGAACAGTCCTGGCGGGGTTTGTCCCACGCCTCAATCACAGCTGCATCAATGATGGGAATCTCGTTCTGATAGACATCCAGTTCGGTTATCACATCCTGCGGGTGCTGTTGCTTATACTCGCTCAGGAATGCCTGCAGAATGCGGCGGGTATAGGAATTTTTGCGGGGGTTGGCAAAAACGACGAGAAGTTGGCTCATGGTAGGGGAAACCTCCTGTACTTCCATTGGATTGCTCTTGGCTTGCTATATTAATATTTACCTTCACCCGACATTTTCCTGCCTGCAGCACCAAGTCAACCGGCAGGAAGTTTGCCGCTACAAAGCGAAATGAGCACTATCCGACACATCACTGTATCAGAAAGGTGCTCAACCGATGAAACACGCGCCGACCCGAATCTGGCAAATCGATTTTTGCCGCGGAATTGCCATCTGTTTGATGGCGTCCTTCCATTTTATATTCGATCTCAATTATTACTGGGATATTCCGGTAAGTTATCAAAGCGGATTTTGGTATGCGGTCGGCAAACTTTCAGCAATCCTGTTTACGCTGATTGCCGGTGTCAGCGCCAGCCTTAGCGTGCGTCATGTTCGCCGCGGATTGATCGTACTGGCCTGGGGTTTTGCGATTACAGCAGCGACCTATCTGCTTGACCCACAAACTTATATCCGTTTTGGCATCCTGCACATGCAAGGTAGCTGCATGCTATTGTTTCCTTTGGTCAAATCCCTGCGTTCCGTCTGGCTGGTCGCACTTGCCACAACAGCGTTCGTCGCCGGCAAATGGACGACGCAGCTGACAGGTCCCTCGTTTCTGCTGCCGCTTGGCATAATGCCGTCCGGTTTCCACTCACTTGATTATTATCCGCTGCTGCCCTGGGCAGCGCTCTTCCTCTATGGCGCGGCGCTTGGCAAGTTCGTCTTCAGCGCTCACACGCCACAACCGGTAGTACAGCCGTTCTGGGCGCGACCATTTACCGCGGCAGGCCGCCACTCATTGGCAATATATCTGCTGCACCAGCCATTGCTGATCGGAGTGCTGTGGCTTTGGCATTACTTTAGATAATTATTACTATAACTTGGGTGGTGAACCAATATGCCGTGTGAAAACATATCGAGCGGTAAAATTAGGTATTCTGGCAAGTGCTGATTACGTACACCTTAACACAGGTACAAACACCATGCAGAAAAACAAAACTGACGCCACGTTCTCTCGTGGCGTCAGTTTTGTTTTCGTATACTGTTTTCTTGGATCAGGCCAGATCGAATCGATCCGCATTCATCACCTTGTTCCAGGCCGACACGAAATCCTGAAGGAACTTCTCCTGAGAATCTGCGCACGCGTAAACTTCAGCGATCGCCCGCAATTGGGAATTGGACCCGAAGACCAGGTCAACGCGTGAACCGGTCCACTTCGGCTCGCCACTGGCGCGGTCACGCCCCTCGAACACGTTGGCATCTGCCGCCGTTGGCTGCCAGGCTGTACGCATATCCAAGAGGTTTACAAAGAAATCATTGGTCAGCACTCCAGGACGTTTGGTAAACACACCCAGTTCGGACTGGCCAAAATTGGCGCCCAGAACACGCATCCCGCCAATGAGCACCGTCATCTCCGGCGCTGTCAGGGTCAGTAATTGCGCCCGGTCCACCAGCAGTTCCTCCGCCGAAACGGAATACTTGCCTTTCAGGTAGTTGCGGAAGCCATCCGCTTTGGGCTCCAGTACTGCGAAGGATGCTACATCGGTTTGGGCCTGGGTGGCATCGGTGCGGCCCGGTTTGAAAGGAACAACCAGATTGCTGCCGGCATTTTTTGCCGCCTGCTCGATTGCCGCACAGCCGCCCAAAACAATCAGGTCGGCCAGCGAAACCTTTTTCGCGTCTTTCCGGGCATTATTGAACTGGTTCTGAATGGTTTCCAGCACCTGAAGCACTGCCTGCAGCTGGGTCGGTTGGTTAACTTCCCAATCCTTCTGCGGCGCCAGACGAATCCGCGCCCCGTTTGCTCCGCCGCGCATGTCGGATCCGCGGAATGTCGAGGCCGCTGCCCAGGCTGTAGAAACCAATTGAGCTATAGACAATCCGCTGGCGATAATTTTACCCTTAAGTTCCGCGATATCTCGCTCATCGATCAACTCATGGTCGACCGCTGGAACAGGGTCTTGCCAGATCAGGTTCTCGGCGGGAACTTCCGGGCCGAGGTAACGGGAACGCGGCCCCATATCACGATGAGTCAGCTTGAACCAAGCTCGGGCGAAGGCATCTTCAAATTCTTTGGGATTTTGCAGATAGCGCCGGGCAATCGGTTCATAGATCGGGTCATAGCGCAGCGACAGGTCGGCAGTGGTCATCATCGGTCGATGTTTTTTCGTTGCGTCGTGCGCGTCAACGATCATGTCCTCTGGCGCAACATCTTTGGCCAGCCACTGATGAGCACCGGCCGGACTCTTGACCAGCTCCCACTCATATTTAAACAACACCTTCAAATAGCCCATATCCCATTGGGTCGGCTCCGGCTTCCAGGCGCCTTCAATGCCGCTACTGATTGCATCGCCGCCTTTGCCGCTCTTGTAGCTGCTCTTCCAGCCCAGCCCCTGTTCCTCGATACCAGCCGCTTCGGGTTCCGGCCCTACATGGGTCGCTGGTCCGGCGCCGTGGCATTTGCCAAAAGTGTGGCCGCCGGCAACCAATGCAACCGTTTCTTCATCGTTCATCGCCATCCGGGCAAACGTCTCGCGCACGTCGCGACCGGAAGCAACGGGGTCGGGATTGCCGTTCGGGCCTTCCGGATTCACATAGATCAGGCCCATTTGCACAGCGGCAAGCGGATTTTCCAGATCACGGTCGCCGGAATAGCGTTTGTCGCCCAGCCACTCCACCTCGGAACCCCAATAAATATCCTCTTCCGGCTCCCAGACATCCACGCGGCCGCCGGCAAAACCAAACGTCTTGAAGCCCATGGACTCCAGAGCGCAATTGCCGGCCAAAATCATCAGATCGCCCCAGGAAAGTTTGCGGCCATATTTCTGTTTAATTGGCCAGAGCAATCGGCGCGCTTTGTCTAGATTCACATTGTCAGGCCAGCTGTTCAGGGGGGCAAATCGCTGCGTCCCTGAAACGGCGCCGCCGCGACCATCGCCAAAACGATAGGTACCTGCGCTGTGCCAGGCCATCCGAATGAAAAACGGCCCGTAATGGCCGTAATCTGCCGGCCACCAATCCTGGGAGTCAGTCATCAGTGCAATAATATCCCGTTTAACGGCTGCCAGATCGAGGCTGTTGAACTCAGCAGCATAGTCGAACGATTCACCCATCGGATTGGACAAGGCGGAGTGCTGATGCAAAATCCTCAGGTTAACTTGATTAGGCCACCAATCGCGGTTTGAAGTTCCACCGCCGGCTACTGCCTTTTTGCTCATCCCGGTCACCGGACATTTTCTTTCTTCACTCATGCACTCATCTCCTTTTCACTTTTTGGGTTCTACTGCGATACAAGCGGGACAGATTCCGTGAAAATGAACGTTCTTCTCGGCAATTTGGAAGCCGCGCAGATCGTCCGTCAAAAACTGGTCGATATTGACTGCAAAATTATAGATAGCGCCACAGGAGGTGCATTTAAAATGTCCATGATTCTGCATCACGATATCAAACCTTGTTTCAGTCTCCTCAATCGCCAGCGTGCGGACCAATTTGGCTTCAATGAATAGGTTTAATGTGTTGTAGACGGTCGCTTTGGACAAAGTAGGAATCGAATCACGCAATGCGCTGAAGATCTGTTCCACCGAAGGGTGGCACTGGTTTTCAACCAGATACTTAAGGATCATCACGCGTTGATGCGACGGATTGATGTTATGCTTTTGCAGTTCGTGTATGTACAGGTCGTTTGCTGCCACGCTGCACTACTTCCTCCACATCAATTTGTAATAAACATCAATTTATAATAATTATAATTTCATTTTATTTGCATAATTCAGCTATGTCAATGAAAAAAAATCCCATTCGCGCCAGTTTTATTTCACACTGGTTTGCGATTGGGATTGAAATGAAAGTTAACAGTCTTGGCCTATTTCAGCAATTCGATAAATTTCTCGACCAGTTCCGGCTCAAATTGACTGCCAGCGCAGCGACGCAACTCGCCGATCGCCTGCTCCTTCGACATCGCTTTTCGATAAGGACGGTCACTGGTCATGGCATCGTAAGCGTCCACAATCGATAAAATGCGACACTCGACCGGAATCTCTTCGCCACTGATCCCGAGCGGATACCCCTGCCCGTTCCACCATTCCTGATGTTTTAGCACCCAATCGGCAATCGGCAGCAGGTCGGGAGCCGATTGCGCGATGCGAAACCCGATCTCGCAATGCCTCTGCATTTCCGTTTTTTCTTCCAGATCAAGCGGTCCCTCTTTCATCAGGATACGGTCAGGAATCCCGACCTTGCCGACATCATGAAACTTGGCGAACAGCCGCATATCTGCCAGGCGGGCTTCGGAAAAATTGAGCGCCAGGCCCAATTTCACCACTAGTTCCTGCATCCGGTCCGCGTGCCCTTCCGTAATAAAATCACGGGCTTCCAAAAGTTTCATGACCGTGTCCACAATGGCGCTGCGATTACTTTGCCGACGATGCAGTTTTTCCCGGTACATGTTGTCATCAGCCCGTTTGTACAGTTCGCGCATTTTGACTTCAGTCTGCGAGGAAGAAGAAAAACCAACCGACAGGCTGAGAACTTCCTGATCCCGGGTGTTGTTCCAACGGTCAATTTCCTGATAAATCCGTGCATAAATCAATTTTGCTTCCGGTTCATCGGCATCAGCGATCAAGGCCGCAAACTCATCGCCGCCAATCCGGGCCACGATATCGGATTCGCGGAAACAGGCCTGCAACAGCTGGGCAACTTTGATTAACAGCATATCGCCGCGATCATGTCCCAATGTATCGTTAATCAATTTTAACCCGTCTACATCAAAAACAAAGACCGTGACCGCACCGCTGCGCCGCATATCATACCGGCGCATTTCTTCTTCGAAATAGGTCCGATTATAAAGTCCGGTCAATGAATCATGGAACGAGCGGAACTGCAGCAACCCTTCGGCCTCGATTCGCTCGGCGATCTCACGTTTGGCTTCGCGATAGAGAAATGCGGTTTCATAGGCGATCGAAGCAAGACTGGCCAACTGTTCGATGACCGCCACATCCCGCTTGGCAAATACCTTGCCTTTTTCAGTATGCCAGAGGCCAATCACGCCGACCACTTCCGCATTACTTTTCAGCGGAAAATATACAACGGCCTCGGCAACAGCGGATGCGGGTTCGACACGACCAGACCATTCCTTGTAGTTATTGATCAGGACCAAATTGCCGGTTCGCCACACTTCGCCAGCGGCTCCATCATTGATGGGATTTCTGGAACCGAGCAGCCCGGCTGCCTGTCCGGTCGCCACCACCCGAATCCGCTCCGTGCGCTCTTCATTAAACAACAACACGCTGCCAGAAGATGCCCCGGTAATTTCAGAGCCTTTTTTGATGATGGTTTCCAGCAGGTCGACGACTTCACGCCGATTCATGATATCCAGTGAGGTTGCATGAAGAAAAGAGGCCAATTCATTGCTGTCGCGCAAAACCCGTTGGAACCGGTATTGGCGCAGCAATATCCAGGTAAGCAGAATGCAAAAACCAAGCACGAGAATCGTTACAGTGATCGCAGACTGATAATAATCATAACGCCGGCCATAGAAATTTGCCAACAGATCGGCTTCTGTGACGCCAACCACTAATACAATCGGATAATCAAGCATGCTTGAATAAGTAAAATAGCGTGGAATTCCGTCAATGGTGGCTGCCGCATAGTATCGGCCGGACAGTGCCTTCGGCAACTCGGTGCGAAACAGCGATGAATTTGTCAAATCACCGCCACTGCTAATTTGGTCGCGATAGTGGCGAGTGCGGATGATACCGTCGGTTCCCGTCATTACGATCAGTTTATCATTGCCCAGATGGAACTGACGAAAATAATTGGCAAATATTTCTGTCGGAATCAGTGCAACAACAACGCCTCTTGTCCCCCCATCAGGCTGTAGCAACGGCATGGAAGCAGGAAGGCAAGAAGCGGTCGATGTCTGGCATTGAATCGGTTTGTCAATGAATAAATCTGGATACAGATTATTTGCATGCGCTGCCAAATGCTCTTTAACTATGGGCGCAGGCAGCACCGGATGCAAAGCAGTTGCCGCGACAAGCTGGCCATTGGTGTCGTATACTGCCAGAGAATTAAGCTGCGACAAAGCTGCCATGGTTTTAAAATGTTCTTGCAACACTTCTGCGGTCAATCGTCCATTCGAACCATGCTGGGAGCTTAGCATCTGCAGTCCCGTCTCCGTATTGCGGAAAATACTGCGGGCAAATCCCTCAAATGCACGTATCAGGCTGTAACTCTCCCGCCAGACCAATTGCAGTTCCGCTTTATAATCCCGGTCGATCCGCGAATTGACCTGTTGCCAGGCAAGTCCGATCAATAAAGAGGAAAAAATATAAACCAGGCACAGGGATAAAATCATGATGCGGCGTGATTCGATGATGCTTGGCTCCCTTCTGTCTACTCGTATCGCCAACCATATAATATTTTGAATACCCTAATTAAGTTCGCCGCTCATACGGCATTCCCTGCC
>CAYLSL010000081.1:0-8910 GCA_964386615.1 uncultured Veillonellaceae bacterium | reverse complement strand
GCTGACGGCAGATTTTGAGTCTGCTGCGTCTGCCAATTCCGCCACTTCGGCACATATAGTTGCCCTTGCAGGCAAGTAATATCTTACCATCGGCGTCTTTGCTTGTCAAGCAGGATTCTGCCATATTAACGGCAAATAACTTTAAGTATGCATACAATAGTAATCAACAACCGCACCGTTCACTGGAGTCTGCGCCACAGCGCGCGACGCCGCCGCACATTTCAGATTCGCCTGCTCGGGGTTGACCAGCTGGAAGTTACCGCTCCGCTCGGCGCTTCAACCGCCAAAATCGAAGAAGTGCTGCAAACAAAATCCGGCTGGATTTTGCGACAGATTCGCCGTTTGGAACTAAACGCCAAAAACCACACCAATGCTTCGCTGACCCATGGAGCGACCCTGTTGTTTCAGGGCGAACCGCATTCGCTGTTGTTGTTGGCGGATGGCGGAAAAAAGCCGCATGTCAGCTATGCACCGTGCACCATCACCCTGCATTTGAATGAGTTGGTGGGGGAAGAAGATAACCCGCTTGTTTTTCAGTCATTAAAGAAATGGTATCTGACCCAGGCCCAGACAACACTGTTACAAAGGGTGCAGCAGTGGGCCGGGCAAATTGGCGTAACCCCGCAGCGTCTCTCGCTGCGCGATCAAA
The DNA here is from genome assembly GCA_964386615.1 of uncultured Veillonellaceae bacterium. Taxonomy (GTDB): domain Bacteria; phylum Bacillota; class Negativicutes; order UBA1444; family UBA1444; genus UBA1444. The sequence goes on along the minus strand of CAYLSL010000081.1, from coordinate 8,261 downwards.
AAACCCGTTGGGGCAGCTGTTCGTCCCGCGGTGCGATCAGCCTGAACTGGCGTCTGATCATGGCGCCGCCGGCCGTGATCGATTACCTGGTCATCCACGAACTCTGCCATCTCCGCCACCACAACCATTCGCCGGCCTACTGGCAGGAAGTCGCCCGCTGGAGCCCCGACTACCGATCCCATCGCCGTTGGTTGCGTGAACATGGCAATCTGCTTGGCAAATTAATGCCCCGCTAAGCGTTTATTTCGCCAGTGCTTTCTCTTCCAGGAATTCCATCAGCAATTTGGCCGTGTTGCCGGTGATTTTCACACAGTTGACCAAGTGTTCGCGGGTTTCGAATTCATGGGGATTAAGGGCGCGACAACAGGTTGCGCCGAATTTTTCCTGAAACCGGCCATGAAATTCATTGGACAGTTCGTACGCTTCCGCCCGGCTTTGGCTAGCGGCAGTACGTCCTTTGATCACACCGAGCGCCATCACCGAAGCAGCCAGTGCGCCGCAGACACAGCCGGCATGGCCGAATCCTCCGCCAAATCCGGTCGTCATCCTCATCGCCTGCTCATCCAGGGTTACTCCCATTCCATCGGCAGTGGCCCGCAGCACCGCTTCCGCACAGTTGAATCCATCCTTGAAATATTGTCCTGCGGCATTTCTTGCTTCTGTAGCCTTATCAGACACAATTACCCCTCCCGGTTTCCTATTTTGCCCAGTGTTAATAATCAACGCCAATAAAGGGGGCTTCTATGTGAACAAATTATTTGAATCCTATCAAATCGGTCCTGTCACTTACCGCAACCGGTTTGTCCGGTCGGCAACCCAGGATTGGCTGTGTGGCAGCGATGGCTTCGTTTCCGCCGCTCAGTTGGAATTGTACAAAAATCTGGCGGTCGGCGGCGTCGGACTGATTATCACCGGCCATTCCTACGTTTCGCATCCATTAGGCCGGGCGGCATTGCATCAGAACGGCATTTTTAATGAAAAATTTGTTGAAGGCTACAAACGATTGGTAGATACCGTGCAGCAACAGGGCGCGAAAATTTTCCTGCAGCTGAATCATGCCGGTCGTCAGACGATTCCCGACAATACCGAAGGGTTGATGCCGGTTGCCCCATCGGACCGGTTCGATGAAAAAGGCCAGCAGGTGGCCCGCGCACTGACGCTGGATGAAATCGAACGGATCAAGGAAGATTTTGAAGCGGCTGCCCTACGGGCCAAACGTGCCGGATTTGACGGTGTTCAGGTTCATGTGGCGCATGGCTATCTGCTCGCCCAATTTCTCTCGCCATTTACCAACAACCGGCAGGATGAATACGGCGGCTCGATGGAACAACGCACTGCACTGCCGGCTGAAATTGCTTACCGCGTCAAGGCAGCTGTTGGAAAGCAGTTTCCCGTATACGCCAAACTGAACACTACTGACGGGGTCGCCGGCCCAGTTCAGCTATCAATGGCGGAAGCGGTTTATGCGGCGCAGATGTTGGAAGCGCATGGCGTCAGCGCGCTTGAGACCAGTGGCGGCACCGTCAAAGAAAACCGCCTGGTCATGGCAAAACCGGGCATTCTGAAACCAGAACAGGAAGCCTACTTTGCACCAGCCGCCAAACAAATCCGCGCGGCAGTCAAAATCCCCATTCTGCTGGTTGGCGGCATGCGTTCGGTCGACGTAATGGAATCGCTGATTGAAGAGGGAACGGCCGATATGCTTTCGCTCAGCCGGCCCTTTGTGCGTGAACCGGCTCTGGTCAATCAACTGGCTGCCGGGCAAACAAAAGCAACCTGCGTATCCTGCAACGCCTGTTTCAATCCAGAGGGCCTTATGTGTCGCTACGCAGGCCCTTCGCTTCAATAAAGGCGGCCAAAAGTTCTGCCGCGTCGGCTGTAATGGCATGACAATTTTCTTTTTGCGCCGGCGTTCCCGGTTCATGTGAGTTCAGCGCCCCGCAACTGATGGCGCCGAATTGTTGGTTAAACTGACTGACGAATTCACGGGTAAGGTCCTTGATCGGTTTGCGGTCCTGTGTAGGTTCGCTGCGTCCCGCCAGCAGGCTGATTGCCATAATTGCCCCGGTCGCGGCGCCGCAGGGCCCTTCCTTGTATGAAATGCCGCCGCCAAAACCGGAAGCGATCTTCAACATTTCCGTTGAAGCAGCGATGCCATACTGTTCGCAAAACGCCCGAAAAACCGATTCCGAGCAATTGAATCCCGCCTTGTAGTTTCGGCTTGCCGTTTCATACAGGGCGGATTTATTTTCAGTACCCATTTAATTACCCCCACTACGTTCAATTCTGCGGCCAATCCAAAGCGAGAGCAGCCCGCCCAATATGCCGGTCACCAGTTGCGGCCAGCCCATCACAAACAGCAGTCCGGCGCCCAGTAGCGGTGGCAGCGCCACTAGCGTCAGCAACCAGGAGAAAGCCAGAAAAAAGAAAGCTGCTTTGCCCACCGCCGCACTGGCGATGGCAATCCATTCGGAACCAGCGCGCCGCAAACGGGCAAACAACCAGATGTATAAACTATTGCCCACAGCGACCGGCAGGATAAAAATCGGCAGCGGCAACAACTGCTGCAGCCAGGCTACGATCGGGGTGATACAGGCAATAAACAGTGCCGGACCGATCCCGAGCAACCGCAAGGATAACAGCAGCGATGCATTGACCAGGCTGCCGATCAAAAATGTCGACATCCAGGGCGGCAGCGGTATCACAAACCGCAGCGATTGAAACACCAATGTCAACGCGAGCAGCATTGCCGTTCGCGACAGCGTTCTAAGTCTCTGGTCAGCCAAACAAATTCCCCCACAAAAAACGAGGAGGCCGCTCACCCTGGAACGGCCTCGTGTCGTAAAACAGTGTTAAGCCATGCCGCATTCTTTGGCGATCGCGTCTTTGTATCCTTTTTGAATTTTTTTGGTAATCGGCCCTACTTTGCCATCGGCAACCGGCTGCCCATCGATTGTGACAATCGGCATGATCTCGGTGGTCGTCCCGGTCAGGAAAGCTTCATCCGCCTTCTTGGCAAAATCCAGCGTGAAGGCTTTCTCCAGCACAGACAGTCCGTTCGCCGGCACGATTTCTTCCAACACGCGGGTCCGGGTTACCCCTTTCAGGATCAGGTTGCCGGTCGGATATGTCCACAGCACGCCGTCCTTGACAATGACAAAATTGCTGCTGCTGCCTTCGGTCACCATGTTGTCCCGGATCATGATCGCTTCGTAGCAACCGGCCTCTTTCGCTTTTTGTTTGGCCAGAATATTTCCCAGCAGATTGAGCGACTTGATATCGCAGCGCAGCCAACGCTCGTCGGGAACCGCAACGACACCTACCCCGGTATCCCATTGCGCCGCATTGATCGAACTGGGACGAATCGTCATCGTCAGGCATGGCACCACGGTGTCAGGGAATGCGTGAGCCCTTGGCGCCCAGCCGCGGGTGATCTGCAGATATATGCCGCCATTTTCAATGCCGCTTTCAGCAATCAACCGATTATGAATTTCTTCCATCTCGGCAAAAGTAAACACCGCCGGAATCCGCAACTCGCGCAATGACCGATACAGACGGTCAATATGCGGTTTCAGCGAAAAGCACTTCCCGTTGTAAACCTTGGTGTATTCATATACGCCATCACCAAATTGATAGCCGCGATCCTCCATCGCAACGACAAGTTCCTTCAGATCTACAATCCTTCCATCAATAAACCCCAGTGCACCCATGTTTTTTCCTCCTTCACTTTGTTAGCAAAATAGATTATTATAGTATCATTCGTTGTTATTGGCGGTCAGTGTTTTCACCGCTGCCAAAACTGCCTGCGCATGCCCGTCCACTTTGACTTTGCGCCAGCATGCGGCAATACGACCTGTGCGGTCGATCAAAAATGTAGACCGCTCAATTCCTTTGACCATTTTTCCATACATGTTCTTGTCTTTGATTACTTCGTAGGCTTCGCAGACTTGGCTGTCCAAATCGGACAATAGCGGAAACGGCAATCCATCGAGTGCTTTAATGAATCTTGCATGCGATTTCAAATCGTCCCGGCTGACGCCCAACACCTCTGTGTCCAGAATAACCAATTCATCGTAAATCTCGCGAAACTCGCGAGCTTCATCCGTTCAGCCAGGTGTGTTGTCTTTGGGATAAAAGTACAGTACAACCATTTGTTTGCCGCGAAAGTCAGCCAGCTTCACTTCACCTGTGGTTCCCGGCAATACAAATTCGGGAGCCATACTTCCTACTTCCACAACTGCCATTCTGATTCCTCCCTCATTTCGCTATTTGGAAAGGATACTATGAAACAACGCATCGATTCGATCCTTTACATCCGCGGCCTGGCCATGCTCGGCGTTGTTGGCATCCACACCGGATCAATGGTTCTGACCAATCCAGCCGCCAATATTCATCTGGTTGCGTTACTGGAGATTGTCAGCCGTTTTAGTGTGCCGATTTTCTTCTTTGTTTCTGCCTTTTCCCTATTTCGACAATACCCGCTGGATCAGCCGCTTGATCTGAAACGGTTCTATCAGCGTCGTTTTTCCCGTGTCCTTTTGCCTTATGTCGCCGGCTCCATTCTGTACATGTTGCATTATTCATGGCTCACGGACGACTGGAGTATCTGGTTTCCGATTTTGATCTATCAATTTTTCTTTTTTGGTATGGGTTGCTACCAATTGTACTTTCTGGTCATTTTATTGTGGTTTTATTTGTTCTTTCCGCTTTGGCGCGCCTGGGTACGCCAGATTTTCAACCGGCCCGGCATCTGGCTGGCAGGGTTGCTGCTGGCGCAAATCTGGTTCAACTACTATTCAAGCTATCAACTTAAGCCGACCCTGGCTAATTTTTACCTGAATCTTGGTATTCAATACCGCATGAGCTGGTGGCCGTTGCATTATTTGTTCCTGTTCCTGCTCGGCGGAGTGGTAGCCACAAAATACGATCAGGCATACCTGCTGCTGAAGCAGAACTATCGGCTGCTCCGCGGCCTGCTGATTGTTTCACTGCTGACGATGCTGGCCCACTACTACGGGTTGCTGTTCGGTTCAGGCTATTCATTGATCCAGGCAGTAAATACGGTTCATCAACTCAGTCCGGCCGGGGTATTGTATTCGGTGACAGCCTCTTTGTTTCTGCTCGTCTACTTTGACCGCGATTTACCAAAATGGCTGCGGCAACCACTGGCCCTCACCGGCAACTATTCCTACAGTATTTTCTGGCTGCATCCATTTTTTCTGCATTACCTGCATCAATGGACGGTCGGACTTGGCTGGCAAGTCACGGTCCCCGTCGCTGCCGGCTTATATCTCGCTACGGTGCTGACCAGTCTGGCCGCAGCAATCGGTTTTGACAAACTGCGTTCATAACAGGAACGACAATTTCTGCCGTTCTTCATCGGAAAACAAAGAAGCAGACAGTTTTTCCTCACGGGGCGTCCATTTGCGGGCGGCCCGTTTTCGATTGAGCGACCAGAAAATCAACAGTAACTGACAAAATCGTTCAATCGACCTGGCCTGCGATTCATAGTTGGGGTCGCGTAGCCAACTGTGATACATTTCTTCCAGCTTGTCGCCGGTCACTGCCGAAAAATCGGCATGGGCAGCCATATTGGCAACATGGATCGCCGCATTGCAGGCCAGGCGGATAATCAGTTGACGCAGGCTGGAATCATCAGGTCCGCTGCCAAATTTCAGTTCGTCCGCCAGGTTCACCCGCCCGACATCCAGCAAGGGGCGAATCACGTCGAAGCTTGCCGCCACCCCATGCCTGACAACTGCCAGACTGGCCGCTTCAGTGATTTTTTGCGTCACCGGACGCCAATATGTTCTATCTTCCAGGCGAATCGTCATTAACAAGAGTTGTTCCACCCATTGCGACGCCAGCGAGTTTTCCGGGTTCTGGCAGGCAGTCGCCGTCACGGACCGCCATTCCAGCAGCAGCCGATCGATAAATTCAGGTTTGTTCTTGTCGGCCATCAATAACAGGAATGCCGCTTCGAAAAAAACCGCGACTCCGTCAAATAACGATTGACTGGTAATCCGGTGCATCCAGGACTCCAGCACAGGAAAAAAGCGTTCACTGACCACGCAGCCCTCACACCGCGTAGCCCAGCTCACACTTGGCAGCGCAATCTGGCCAAACCAGATCAAGTCCTTGCGGCGCAGGGCATAACGCCCGGCAATTCCAGCAAATTTGGCTACCGCATCAACAAGTCCCTGTGTCACGGGGAAATCCTGTCGCTCAAGCAGTAACAGCATAAAAACAACCAATCGTCTTGCCGGGTCGTCCATTTTTTCACGACGACAGGAGGCAATCAGCACAATCAGTTGATCAATCTGTTTTTCCAACTTATCTGTGTTTGCGACAGATTCAAAAAAGCGGGGACAATCCTCCAGTAAAATCAGGGCAACATCGCTCTGCCTGGCATTTACGGCATAATGGACTTCCTGGATGAATTCATCAAAACTGATGCCCGGATCCGCTTTGAGCAACTTCGCAGTATCGGCCGCTTTCTCAACATCACCTGCGGCAAGCTGTTGCCGCAGCAGGTGAGTCTGCTTAACGGACATGGATTTCTCCTTTATAGATCAATCCACGTTCCGTATCCACCGTCACGATCATCCCATCTTCGAGCATTGCCACAGCACCTTCGACCCCGACAATCACCGGAATCCCGAAACTGACGCCAACAATCGCCGCCTGCGAAGTCAGTCCGCCTTCTTCCGCAATAATCGCCAAGGCTTTGCAGGCATCAGCCGCCATTTCATCAACCAGACTATGAACGACCAAAATTTGCCCCGGTTTTACTTTGACCAAATCCTGTGGTGATGATACGACACAAACTTCACCGGTTGCCTTGCGCTGACCGATGCCGGTTCCCCTGAGCAGAATCTGGCCTACGGTATGTACTTTGATCATGTTGGTGGTACCGGTGATTCCGACTGGAATGCCAGCCGTAATGACTACCAGATCGCCGGACTTGATCCATCCGGAAGCCATGGCGCCGGTAATTGCATTGGACATCATTTCGTCCGTATTGGATGACTGCGGCACAAAGACCGGCTGTACGCCCCAGAGCAGCAGCATGCGGCGCAGCATTTTTTCTTTTGGCGTCACTGCTACGATCACAGCCTGCGGCCGGTATTTTGAAACCATCCGTGCTGTGTAGCCGGACTCGGTCGAGGTAATAATCGCAGCGGCATTCAGCTCGTAAGCCACTTGAACGGTGGCATGACTGATTGCGTCGGTGGTGGTGATGTGGTCGCAGGCTTCATTGTGCGTTGCCAGCACGGCGCCGTAATTCAGTGCCGCTTCAGTCCTTCGGGCTAGTGTCGCCATTACGGTGACCGCTTCCAACGGGTATTTGCCGGAGGCAGTTTCGCCGCTGAGCATAATGGCATCGGTTCCGTCCATGATCGCATTGGCCACATCAGTTGCTTCGGCCCGGGTCGGCCGCGGATTCACCATCATCGACTCCAGCATCTGGGTTGCGGTAATCACTGGCTTGCCTACCTGATTGCAGCGACGAATCAACATTTTTTGAATGATCGGCACATCTTCGGTAGGAATTTCAACCCCCAGGTCGCCGCGCGCGACCATGACGCCATCGGCGACTTTCAGAATCTCATCGATATTTTTTACGCCCGCGGCATTTTCAATTTTGGCGATAATGTGCCCGTCGGCGCCGCGCGACTCCAAAACTCGCCGGATCGCCAACACATCGGCCGCTTTTTGAACGAACGACGCCGCGATAAAATCAACGCCCTGCTCTACACCAAACAGAATGTCCTGCACGTCTTGTTCCGACAGAAACGGCAGTCCCAATTGCACATCCGGTACGGCAACCCGTTTAAAGTCGCTGATTTCACCCGTGTTTTCAACGACAGTCACAATGTCAGGCCCGTTCACTTCCACGATCCGCAGACTGACCAAGCCGTCGGCAAGCAAGATGGTTTGTCCGGCTGTCACTTCATCCGGCAGCCCCTTGTAATTGACCGATACGATTTCCACTGTACCGGGAATATCACGCGCCGTCAGCGTAAATGATGCGCCTTCCTGCAGCGTGACGCTTTTGTTGACAAATTTGCCCATGCGTATCTCCGGGCCCTTTGTGTCGAGCATGATTGCAACTGGTGCTTGCACTGCCGCAGCTGCTTCACGGACCTGTTTGATCCTGGCCGCATGCCCTTCATGGTTGCCGTGGGAAAAGTTAAACCGGGCCACATTCATGCCAGCCTTGATCATGGCTTCCAAAGTTCCAGGTTTATCAGTACTGG
>CAYLSL010000080.1:4748-9114 GCA_964386615.1 uncultured Veillonellaceae bacterium | reverse complement strand
AGCCGCTTCATCAACAAATATAATTAACTTATGATTGCCCTAGACGATTACCATTTGACCCTTTCATCAAAAGAATAGCTGAGATCACCGGGGGCTGAATTCATCAACTCATCTTCAAACCGATCCATTGTTTCGTTGATCACAGGATTCATCGTATCATTCACTTTGCTTCCCATTGGCTTATTCATAATAATACCACCCTTCCTTCTATTTCATCTGTTAATAAAACACGCCCCTATTGACACACAAAATCTGTGTCAATAGGGGCGAATATCGCGGTACCACCCTAATTTGTCCTCGTTACGCCAGCAATTGCCGACTTCCGGTTAACGACCGGCTCCGCTTCGTCTTAATCCAACATCTGGTTCAAACGAAGAGCTCCTGGGTGAGTTCGCATCGGACCCCGTACCGGCTCGCAGCCTTGACCGGCTCTCTGTAACGGATAACCACCATGCGCATTCCCATTCATCACATGCGTCTATATGTAGTTCTACCAAAACAGCTTTATCAAGATAGTTTACATTTTTATTTGTTATCATCTATTATTTTTACATAATGTAATCTTGTATACATTATGCCAACCTCTCGTCAGTTTGTCAACACTATTTATATAATTTTTCTGCTGATTTTAATATCTCTTCACACCGTTGCAGAACGCTCGTATTCAAAACTAATTATTTATTAGAATTAGCTAGCATTATACGGATGAAGTTGAGATAATTAAATTGGATCCAGAATGATACAAAATGATACAAGGAGTTGATCTTGATGAATTCCGAACTAGCAAATAAAAATGTTATAAAACAAATTTGGCTTGCCGGCGGATGTTTTTGGGGCCTGCAGGCTTATCTGGATAAATTGCATGGTGTCATTTACACCAATGTTGGCTATGCAAATGGCAATACGGAAAACCCCAGCTATGAACAGGTTTGTTATCAGAATACCGGCCATGCCGAAACTGTATTCGTGCAATATGATCCGCAGGCGATAACGCTGCCTACACTATTAGACTACTTTTTTCGCGTCGTCGACCCCACCACGCTGAACCGTCAGGGAAATGACCGCGGCGTACAATATCGCAGCGGGATTTATTATCAGGACCCGGCGGATTTACCTGTCATCGTTCAGGCAATCTCCCTGGAACAAAAAAAATACTCGACGCCGCTGGTCGTCGAGGTCTTGCCATTAACAAACTATGCTGTCGCCGAAGAATATCACCAGAAATATTTGCAAAAAAATCCGAATGGATACTGTCATATTGACATCTCTTCACTAGACTCGGACCCAGGGGCCAAACAAAATATCCAACAACTTCAACCTAGCCACAAGGAATCGCGGTATCAGAAACCGTCAGAGGAAATCATTAAAACCCTGCTGAATCCGCTTCAGTTCAAAGTAACTCAGCAATCTGGCACCGAACCGCCGTTTCAGAATGAGTATTATGCAAATCATGCGCCCGGCCTTTATGTCGATGTTGTAACTGGCGAACCTTTGTTCAGTTCACGGGACAAATATGACTCCGGTTCCGGATGGCCCAGTTTCACCAAACCGGTCGACCCGGCTGCCATTGTGACCAAAACTGACCGAAGTCTATTCGAGATCCGGACCGAAGTGCGCAGCCGCCTGGGTGACAGCCATCTGGGCCATGTATTTAATGATGGTCCGCCGGACAAAGGCGGATTGCGTTATTGCATGAACAGTGCGGCGCTAAGATTTGTCCCGCTGGAGAAAATGCAGGAACAAGGCTACGCGCAGTTCATTCCGGACGTTACAGGTAAAACGGTCTAAATAATATGGGCGTCCGCCGGGTCAAACCGGAGTTGGATCCGATTTCCGGCTTGCAGTTTGTTGACGGCATCCTCCCTTGATAGTCGAACACTTAGCAACAATTCGCCGACCCAAATCATTACGCGATAGGAACCAATCCCTGGAGTCACCCGATCAATCACTCCTTCAAGCAAGACCCGGCGGTGGTTTGTCACCCCGCTTGCTCCATCATGTAACGTCAATGCATCACCCGGCAGACAACAATATCCTGTATCGGAAATAACCGGACCGGCATAAACAAAGCAAATGGCGCCGGCTGAAACAAGAAACTGCTGATTATCTGCCGGTTCCAGTCTGCAAGGTAAAATATTATCCATGCCGACCAGCCGGGCCACCTGTTGATTGATCGGGCGCCGCAACAAAATTTCTGGCCGGTCGTCTTGCAGGATACATCCATCGAAAAGTACAACCGCTCTTTCGGCAAAATCGAGTACATCGGAAAAATTGTGACTGACCATGATTACTGCGATCCCGCGCTGCATAGCCACCGAACGGATTTCTTCCATCAACACGTGACGCGTCGCTGCATCAAGTGAAGAAAACGGCTCATCCAGCAATAGCAGCTCCGGTTCTGTTACAAGCGCCCGTGCAAGGCAAACCCGCTGTGCTTCACCACCGGACAATTCCAACGCCGGCCGGTCAGCCAAATGTTCACAGCCAAAATCGACCAGTGCTTTGTGTACTCTGTGCCGTAATTCCTCAGCCGTGATGCCGCGGAATCGCAGCGGCCAGGCAACATTGGCAAACACACTGCCTTTCAGCAGCAATACCTCCTGAAACACCATCGAACAGCGCCGCCGGATTGACAACATATTTGCTGAATTCGGCTTCTCGCCAAACAATGTTAGTTCGCCCTGATAGGGCTGCAGTAAATTGATCGTCTGCAGTAAGGTACTTTTGCCGGCGCCGTTTGGCCCCACCAGCGCAATCAATTCACCACGCCGAATAGAAAACGTATCCACAGTCAGGACTCGCTGCCGGTCATTTCGATCCACAGTGAGTTTTTTCATTGTCACTATTTCATTCATAGCGGCGCCCGCCTGCCGCCGTGTTGCAACCAGGTCAGCAAAAGTACAACCGCAAAAGCGCCGCACAACAGTACTAGGCTGATGGCGATCGCAAGATCGTAATTGCCCTTGCCGACTTCCATCACGGTCGCTGTGGTCAATACCCGGGTCTGCCCCTTGATATTGCCGCCGACCATCATTGAGGCGCCCACTTCGGAAATCACCCGGCCAAAGCCGGCAATTACAGCCGCCATCAATCCGAGTCTCGCTTCACGAATCAGCAGCAAGCTGGCTTGCCACGGCGTTGCCCCCAACGATAACAGCTGCAACCTTAATTTGGGATTGATGCTCAAAACGGCGGCAAAGCTGAGCCCCGCGACAATCGGCAGCGCAATGACAGTCTGTGCAATCACAATCGCGGCTGGCGTATACATGAGGCCCAACTCTCCCAATGGACCGTAGCGCCATAACATCAGGCTGACAAACAAACCAACCACCACCGGCGGCAACCCCATACCAAAATTCAACAGACTGCTCAAAATTTGTTTGCCGCGAAATTCGTGCAGGGCCAGCCAGAGACCCAAAGGGATTCCCAGCAATACGCTGAGCAGTGTCGCTGTACCCGAGACCTGAACCGTCAATAAAATAATCGTCCAGATTTCCGGGTCGAATCCCATCAACATCTGCATTGCCTGCACCAAACCTTCTAAGAACATCGATCCAACTCCAACACATTTTTCGGGGTTAACTTCCAATGCAAAGCCGGCTTACCGGCCAAACTCTTTTTCCGTTTTGCCGCCATCAGCAAAGAATAACGGCTGCCCATATTTTTCTTTGCCAAATGATGCAATGATGGACTGTCCTTCAGCCGAAAGCAGGAAATCTGCCAATGCTTTGGCGCCTGGGTGGTTTGCCTTGTTAAATTTCTCCGGATTGACTTCCATCACATGATAAATGTTCAATAGTGTCGCATCACCTTCAACCAGAATCGTCAGTTTGATATTCTTTTGCTGCGCCAGATATGTCGCCCGGTCTGTCAAGGTGTAGCCCGCTTTTTCATCAGCAATTTTCAGGGTTTGCCCCATCCCGGCTCCGGCTTCCTGATACCAGGGTTTTACCGGTTTGATTATCGCTGTTTTCCACAAAGCCAGTTCCATTTTATGGGTTCCCGAATCGTCACCGCGTGAGATAAAGGGTGCTTCCGTAGCAGCAATCGACTTTAATGCGTCCAGAGTTGCCTTGCCTTTAATTATTGCTGCATCCGCCGCCGGACCGACCAGGACAAAATCATTGTGCATAACCAAGCGGCGATTAATCACGGCGCCTGTTTCCATCACCTTTTTTTCAGCCGCCGGTGCATGCACAAGCAGGATGTCCGCCTCACCTTTGCTCCCCATCGCCAACGCCTGGCCAGTGCCCACCGCAATCGTCTTCACTTTATAACCAGATTTCTTTTCAAATACCGGCAGCAATACATCCAGTAAACCGCTGTCCTGCGTACTGGTGGTCGTTGCCAGAATCACATTGACATT
>CAYLSL010000080.1:0-4648 GCA_964386615.1 uncultured Veillonellaceae bacterium | reverse complement strand
CCTCCGGCTGCTGAAATTATCCAGCGCATCGACAATAACGTCCATACCCGCTAAAAATTCAGCCGCATTTGCTTCAGTCAACCGACTTGAATGTACAGTCACGCTGACATCCGGGTTAATTTCCGCCACACGATCCGCGGCGACCGCAACCTTGTTCTGCCCCAACGTTTTGCCAGTTGCCAGCACTTGGCGATTCAGGTTGTGACTGACAAAACAATCACCATCTATCACTGTGAGAAACCCTATTCCCTGACGGGCCAGCAGTTCAATGACATGTCCGCCGAGCCCCCCTGCGCCAACCACAGCGACCTTGGCCTGCAGCAGCTGCAGTTGTCCGGCAACACCAATCGTCCCCTGATTGCGCCAATAGCGCTCCGGCATTTTCCCTGCCAGCAACTCGGCCATTGAATTGTCGTGCGTCATTTAACCGCCACCGATCGGCGGAAACAGGCCAATTCGGTCGGCGTCCTGCAACAAATGCTGCTCAGTCACACCGACTCCGTTCACCATCCGCAAGTGTACTTTATTAGCCGATATTCCCAACATTGTCATCAAATCCGCCAGACTGGCGCCTGCCGGCAATCTGGCGGAAAAAACGCCGTTCACCGCGTCGGGCGGCGAATATTCCCGCAATGTCGCATACAGGCGGACTTCAACCAGCATTCCCATCGTCTCCTATTTCAGTTCATTTTTTTGAAACCGAGCAACACCCGGTACGGGCCCGGTGTTCCAGGCGGCAGTAACGCCACCCTGTCCCCAGGGTAAATTTCGGCAATCGATGGCCAGACAGCCTTGCCATTTACCAGTAAGACTTCCACCCGTTCGGTCGGGATATCCAGTTTTTGCAATAACTCTGGTCCACTGATCCGGTCCGACAGTTTAAACTGCATCGGACTGGTCCAGCCGCGTTCTTTGCATAAATCAGCCAAAAACATAAAGAAGCGAATTTCAATTTCACCGTTCTCTGTGTTCATTACGGCCTCCTTCCTGCCAACCTCCAGCAGACAGCGCTTATCGATAGACATGGATCAACGCAGGACAGCTCCGGCGTTGCCAACCGCAATCAGTTTTCCGGCATTACTCAGGTCATAGCCGCCCAGCGCTTCGACCTCAAGTCGGAACTCGCTTGATTGCAGAACTTGTACAATCAAGGCCATCCGATCGTCGTGCGGGGCAAAATTCATTAACAGGTCAAACTGCTCCGCTGCCACCGGCAAAAAATCCAGCCCCAATGCCTGGGCTGCAGCCTGCACGCCCAGTCCGGCATCAATGGTTCCCGATGCTATCGAGGCCGCGACGGTCATGTGAGTCCCGACTTCCTTTTCATAACCATTGATCTGTTGTCCGGCGATCCCGAGCCGGGCCAGTTCATAGTCAAGCAGCATCCGTGTACCGGAACCGCGTTGCCGGTTGATAAAGGTTAACTCGGGCCGGGTCAGGCAGCTCAGTCCGTTGATTTGCTTTGGATTGCCCGGCGCCACCATCAGCCCCTGCTGGCGCATTGCCAGGTGCACCAGCCGCCAGGCCACATTGGGCAGATATTTCTCCGCGTCGTCGACATTGTAACTGCCTGTCGCAGGATTCAGCAAATGAATGCCGGCCAGATGCGCCTCATTATTGCGAATCGCCATGATTCCGCCCATGCTGCCGACATTGGCGCAGGACAAAAACACGCTGTCACGCCGCCGGCGCAAATGGATCCCCAAGAGTTCCAGCGCCAGATCATGACTGCCTACCGCCAGCAGGTTATGCTCTGGACGGGATTGCCTAAGCAGTCTGACCTGGGCCGCTGCTCCCGCATTCAGGCCGGACCCGGCTTCGGGGATGCTAATGATTCCTTGCGCCCTGGTCAGTGAAGAAATCAGCCCCGCGCCGCGATTTAGCGGTGCTGCCACCATTTTCCCCTGTACATTTCCCAACGAAACCCGAACATATTCCTCCACACCAACCGAGGAGGGCACCTGTCGTACCAGAGACGCTTCGATCTGCACAGGCGCGGGAATCGGCAGTTTTTGACGTTGCAGCAGGATGTCCCGCAGAAATAATTCAGCGGTTAGCATTGCCGAAACCGGATATCCCGGCAGGCCGATCACCGGTTTCCCCTGACAGATGGCCAGTACTACCGGTTTGCCTGGCTTGATCGAAACACCATGCGTCAAAACTTCCCCCAGCTGGCCAAGGATTTCGGCGGTGTAATCTTCGGTTCCTGCCGACGTTCCGGCATTTACCACTACAATGTCGTTTGAATTGAGTTCCGCGCTGATTGCCTGTTTCAGTGCCACAGGATCATCTTTTACTATTGGATGACGCTGCGGTGTTCCCTGCCATTCTCGTACTGCTGCCGCCAGCATATGCGAGTTGACATCCAGAATGGCGCCCGGTTTCAGTTCCTGATACGTTGCCACAATCTCATCGCCAGTGGGGATGATTGCCACCCGGGGTCTGGCAATCACATCAACGGTTTCCAGACCGGCAGCCAGCATTGCGGCGATATCTACCGGCGAAATGACCTGATGTTCAGGCGCCACCAATTCGTTGGCCACGATATCCTCGCCAATGATCCGCACATGCTGCCACGGCGTAGCGGCAGCCAATATTTCTGCCTGATCCGCCGCAAAATGAACATCCTCCACCATAATCACCGCATTTGTCCCTGGCGGTAAAACATCGCCAGTGTCGACAATATAGCAGCAACCCGGAAAATAAGGCATCGTAGCAGCCTGCAAGGTCAGTTTGACCGGCACGGCGTCTTGTGCGCCGAATGTGTCAGACGCCCGCACGGCAATGCCATCCATCGCCGCGCTGTTGTAATGCGGCGCCGATTGCCGGGCGTATACCGAGTACGCAGTAACTCGGCCCAGCGATTCATCCACATCAATCGTTTCCACCGGCAACTTACTGAAAAAGCCACTGTCGGACAAGCGATTAACCCATAAGTCCTGAGCCTGCTGCCTGGTTTGGCAATTTAGATAGGCCCTGTTGCTCCGCACAACCTCACTCACCTTTCCTGCCCATTAAGCTGACCCACACGAGTTCTCCCTGATAAAGGCCGCTTTTTTCCGCCGGGATATGAAGAATTCCTTCCGCCTTGCTTATTAAACTGATAAGTCCCGATTTACCGATCAATGGTTCGGCAACCAAACCTGTCGCCGATTCATCGATACGAACTGTGATAAAATCGTCCCGGCCTGGCACCGAGGCAATGTTGCGATTCAATATCGCCGGGACTCGCTTTAGTCTTGCGTTCGCTTTCATACCGGTCATTTTCCACACCGCCGCAGCAACCAATTGTTCGCAGACAACCAACGCGGCAACAGGATGGCCAGGCAGCCCAAATACGGGAACCTTGCCGGCCATACCAAAGATCGTTGGTTTTCCCGGTTTAATCGCCAAACCATGCATCAGCAATCCGGGCGATCCCAAAGCTTGAATTGCCGGAACTGTAAAGTCTTTTGCGCCGACCGAACTGCCGCCGGAAATAATCACCAGTTGACAAGTTTGCACCGCCGACGACAGCTGTGCCAAAAACAAATCAAAACTATCCCGCACAATCCCCATTCTATGGACTTCACAGCCCCATTCCGCCAGCAGGGCAGCCAGTGAATAGGAGTTGACATCGCGAACCTGGCCCATTTGAGGAGTTTCACCAATATCGACCAATTCATCGCCGCTGGAAACCAAAGCCACCCGCAAAGGCGTGCGAACAGGAACCGCACAGCAGCCACAGGCGGCAAGCAGTCCAATATGTTTGGCAGATAGTCTGATTCCCGCCTCTACCAGAACTGACCCTGCCGCAATATCCTCGCCGCGCCGGACGACATTTTCATACGGGGCAGCCACTTTTTGCACCAACAAGGATTTTGTATCCGGCTGTTCCGTATATTCCAGCATAACTACCGCATCGGCGCCGCACGGCAACATGCCGCCGGTGGGAATTGCAACGGCTTGGCCCGGATGTAGCTCGAAATCGGCCGCTTGCCCCATCACAACCTCACCGATCACCGTAAAAAAAGCTGCTGTCGAATCAGTTGCGCCAAAACTGTCTTCACTGCGCACTGCAAATCCATCCACCGTAGAACGCGAATAACCGGGTAAATCTTCTGTAGCCCGAATTTCAGCCGCGGTCACCCGACCAAGGGCAGCTGACAGTTCAACCGTTTCCTGACCGACAACGATTTCAGTCAAATGATCGTCAATCAGCTGGTTCGCCTGATCCAACTGCTGGCAATTTAAATAATCCATGAAAACCTCACTCCAACCTACTTGTCGACAAACTAGCAGAAAACCCGGCTTGCGCCGAGTTTCTGGCGTTTTCTGCAAACAGGCCTGGCTGAATTTATCAGCCAGGCTCTGTTTTTCGTTTACTTCGCTTGACTTAGAAGTTGAAAACTTTGTTCAGATCTTCTTTCGGCACATCGAAAACGGTGTTGTGGGGCGGTAGTTTTTCTGTCCGGAAAAAGTCCGGCAGGTCATCCGACCCTTCGGCAATACCGGCCTTCTTGTTGAATGAACGTTCTTCACGCAGCAACTGTTTGCCCATTTCCAGATAATCATCTACGGTTTTGTTCCAGCCATAGCGGGCATTGCACATTTCAACAATCCCTTCCAGGCCTTCAGCGATATCCAGAATGGCAAAGGCAACAAACAG
>CAYLSL010000079.1:0-9121 GCA_964386615.1 uncultured Veillonellaceae bacterium | reverse complement strand
GCGGCGGTCGCTTTCGCCCGCCGCTCTTCCAATCTCGTTCCTTCGAGAATTCTCAATTCTTCCCGCCGGGTTATCGCATCCAGCTCGGCAGTGTCCGCCCCCACCAAAGCCTGACGTTTTTCCTCGCCAAGCAGGAGGAGATCTGTGTAAAGCGTCACAGACTCTGCGAGTACTGTGAGCAATTCTCCCCAATGCGTATTCATTTGCTCCGCCTCCTACTTCAGCCGGTCAGCCAGAATTCTGCCAACCATCTGCTCGGCAATTTTAGCGGCATCAACCTTGTATTTGCCTGATTCCACCAACGGGGTCAATTCCTGCACGCGATCCTCGCGAACACCCGGCAGCGCCTTGATTGCGCTCACAGCTTGCTGCAGTTCCTGCGCTTCCGAAGAAAGCGTCACGGCATCGCTGCGACTGGAGCCAGATTTTCCGGCTTCACGCGGGCCTTTGCCGGTGCGGACCTGATCCACGCCGTACACTTTGTTCGCTTTATTGATCCCATTGTTGCCTGAAATAATCATTCTTCACACCTCATTGTGATGTCACGACCCATTCCCCGATCTGTGACATTCCGTTCATTGTATATATCGCAAAAATGGAGCCGGACATTAACCGACTCCACCCCATTTTGAAAAATATTTTTTCTAGCGTTTGATGAAAGTCGTGTGGAGACCGCCGCCAGATTTTTGTGAAGCTGGCGGTTCTGCAGGTTTTGCCACAGGTCGGGGATCCGCTTTGAGCTGATCCAGGACGCGGCGACCGCACTCGGTGCAGACACGCCCTTCATTAATCGGTTTGCCGCAGGTTTCACAAGGATACTCCAGTGCGATATTGCCGACAATCCGTCCTTTTTTGATCATCTTCAGGATGACTTTCTCCGGCACGCCGGTCGCTTCATGCACTTCGTTAAGCGAAGCACGCTGGTTATCCCGCAAATAGGCGGCCACTTTGCTTTCTTGTTCTTCTAAGAGCTGATAACAGTCCGGACAGATGCCCGATGGATTTTGCACGAACAATTTGCCGCATTCCTTACAATTTGCCAGTCCCATGCCGTATCATCCTTTCCGTTTGCATAATTTCCAATCTTATTATAATATATATCGGCAAGGTCGATTCTGGCAACAGGTAAAAAAATTTTTCCGAATGCTGGCTGCAGGCTTTATTTTGGCTTTGAATTTGATATACTTACTATAAAATCGAAAATCATTCTACGAACAGGAAAGGTGTTCCGCCGCACATGAGCAAATCAACATCTACTGCCACCAAGGTTGCGGTTCCCCAGATCGACAATGAAATTGTCGGCACTCTGATTCAGATGCTGAAACTGAAAAACCACCGGATTTGCCTGCACAGTTTTCAGGTGGCGAACTATGCCGTCAGCATTGCAGCCCAGATGCGGCTGCCCAAAGAAGAGATCGAACGCATCCGCATGGCAGCGGTGCTGCATGATATTGGCCAGCTTTCGGTACCCAACTCGATTATTGCCAAACAGCCTTACTTATCGGCGCGCGAAATGAGCCTGTACCGTGGCCATTGCAATGCCGGCGCGGCAATGCTGGAAAACATGGAAGCCTTCAGCGAATTTATTCCCTATATCCTGTTTCACCACGAACAGTGGGATGGCAAAGGCTATCCAAAACGGCTCAAAGGCGTGAACATCCCGCTTGGCGCCCGGATCATCGCCGTCGCCAACCACTATGACCGATTCATCAACCCCTGCGAGCAGAATTGGGTCAAAACAAAAAAAGAAGCGGTGCGTGAACTGAACAACATTGCCGGTACCGTACTGGATGCGGAAGTCGTCAAGGCCTTCATCAATGCACTGGGCTAATCGTGAGCCAGACAAAAGGCGCTGACCGATGCGGCGCCAGCCTGGCATAGCACTTCGGCGCATTGTTCCAGCGTCGTGCCGGTTGTGACAATATCATCTACGAGCAAAATATGACGGTGACGAATTTTTTCCGGCGCGTTGCAAATAAACGCGCCGTTCATATTTTCCCGGCGCTGCTGCCGGTCCAGTTCCCATTGCGGCAAAGTGTCACGCTGTCGGAGAAGAACACCGTCCTGCCACTCCAGCTTCTGCCGGTGACACCATGCGGCAAAAATCAGGTCGACCTGATTAAATCCTCTTTCTGCCAATCGCGTCGCCGCCAGGGGAACCGGAATCACAACTCCATCTGCAAGCGGCAGCCCAGTCAGTTCTGCCGCATCAGCCATTGCCACCAGCCACGCCAAAGGCGCCGCGTTGCCGCGGCGCCTTTCAAACTTCAGCCCATGCAGCAGGGTTCGCACCGCCCCGCCATATCCGGTCAATACCCGGCAGGTTTTCACATGCCGCATTCCTTTCGCGCTCACAGCCAGTTGCCGCGGGTCCCACAGTTCATTCAGGCAGCGGCTGCACCAGGCGCCCCGTCCACCCACTTCCACGCCGCAGGCTGGACATTGCGGCGGAAACAGCAGCTGCAGGCCGGCTTCCAGCCATGCTGCCGCGCTGCTCGGCCAGTTCACTCGAAAGCCTCCCGCCTGAGCCGTTCGGCCAGCAAGGAGTGCCGCCGCCTGGTTCGGTCGTTGGAAACAGCTGTGCCGAGCGCGGCGCTGGAACCAACCAGAATCACACGTTGCTTGGCCCGGGTAATGGCCGTATACAGCAGGTTGCGCTGCAACATGACATAATGTCCGCTGACCATCGTCAGGATCACGATCGGATACTCGCTGCCCTGGCTCTTGTGTACGCTCATCGCATAGGCCGGCGCCAGTGCATCCAGTTCACTGCGGTCATAGGGAACGTCGCCTTCCGGGTAGCGGATCAGCACCATTTCGTCATCCATGTCGGCTACCCGCCCGATATCGCCGTTAAATACGCCCTTGTCATAATCATTGCGGGTTTGCATCACTTTATCGCCAACCCGGAAGATCCGCCCGGCGTGCCCCGCCTCCCGCTTTGCTCTGGACGGCGGATTGAGCGATGCCTGCAACAATTTATTCAGATTTTCCACGCCGCAGGCCAGACGATGCATCGGCGACAAAACCTGTACGTCTTTACCGACATCCACCCCTTCGCGCGGCAGTTCGTTACAGCAGATCTGTACCACCAGTTCGGCGGCGGCATTATCGTCAGCCACCTCGCGCAGTTGAAAATCACGGGTGCTGCGCACATCGGGAAACTGACCGCGGTTGATCCGGTGGGCATTCACCACGATCTGGCTCTGGCCAGCCTGACGAAAAATTTCGGTCAACCGCACCACCGGCGTTGTTTCCGAACGGATGATATCTTTGAGCACCGAACCCGGTCCCACCGCCGGCAGCTGGTCGACATCGCCCACCAATACCACCCGGCAGCCATCCGGCACCGCCCGCAGCAAATAATACATCAGCAGGATGTCCATCATCGACACTTCGTCGACAATCACCACATCGGCATCAATCGGATTTTCCTCGCCGCGGCCAAACATCGCCCGGCCTGCCCGGGCCCCTGTTGCCTCCAGCAATCGGTGCACCGTCAAAGCTTCCCGTCCGGTCGCTTCCGAAAGCCGTTTGGCAGCCCGGCCTGTCGGCGCGGCCAGAACAATTTTGCAGCCCTGCAGCGACAATACATTCAGCACTGCCTGCACCGTCGTGGTTTTACCGGTACCCGGTCCGCCGGTCATCACCAGCACACCGTGATTGGCTGCCGCCTGCACCGCATCCCGCTGCGCCGGGGCCAGTTCAATCTTGCGTTCCTGTTCAAACTTTGCCGTCAAAGCGGCCACATCGGCCTCACGCAGTTTTTTGGCCCGGTCGCGCAATTGCAGCAAACGCTCCGCTACTTTGCGCTCGGCATGATACAGGTGGTCCGGATAAATCAACGTCTGGCCCCAGGCATCCTCCATCGCCAGCGTTCCCTGCCGCAGCAGCTGTGACAACACCTCGGCCACGCTATAGCTGTCACAGGCCAGTTCTTTGCTGGCCGCCTGTACCAGCACGTCTTCCGGCACACAGGTGTGCCCGGCGTCGGCCGTTCCCAGCAAAGCATAACGGATCCCGGCGGCAATCCGGGCAAAATCCTCGGCCTGGGCGCCGCAGGCAAGCGCAATCCTATCGGCTGTGCGAAAACCGATCCCGTCCACTTCCTCGGCCAGACGATATGGATCCTGCTCGATCACCTGTACGGCGCCGTCGCCATATACGGCATGGATCCGCCTGGCATATGCGCCGGGAATTCCACGCGATTCCAGAAAAAACATCAGTTCACGCAGTTCGGCTTTGGCGGAAAAAGACTCCACGATCATCGCCAGCTTCTTGGCGCCAATCCCTTCGATTTCCAACAAATGACGCGGTTCCCGTTCGAGAATATCCAGCGTCTTCAAACCAAAACGGGCCACCATCCGCTGCGCCATCGCCGGCCCGATTCCCTTGACGGCTCCCGATGCCAAAAAACGCTCGATCGCCGGCAATGTGGTCGGTTGAATCCGCCGCATCGCTTCGCCGCGAAACTGTCGGCCATACTTGGCGTGCGTCGTCCAACTCCCCGACACTTCGACATCTTCGCCCGGCAATGGCGCTCCCACCCGACCGGCCACAACGATCATGCCCTTTTCCGTTTTCAGCCGGAAAACGACATATTCATCCTGTCCCTGAAATGTAATATTCTCGACCACACCTGTCAAAGTATCCATTTTTCCACTCATTTCGACCCACTTCAGTATTTTTAAAAATTTTTTCGCCATTAGCAGGAATTTTAGCTTTCTTAGCGTATATTCAATTGTGGAAACCATCAAGGATTGAAAAAAGGAGTCAGCGCCCAAGAATGAAAGAATGCATGTACAGTTACCACTACAACCAGCGGCGCGCTATCATCCGCAAAGACCGCTCGGGGCATCGGATCTTGTTCTGGGTCATCGGCATCGCTGTCATTTATGGAGCCTATTGTCTGACCAGCCTGATTCGCGCCTGAATAAACAGCAGGAGATATTTACAGTCAAAACCGGAGGATTCGATTCCTCCGGTCTTTTTTATTGCCGCTCCGGTTTTAGTCCAGGTTGACAATCTTATGTTTGATTGCGTACAACACGGCCTGCGTCCGGTCTGTCACCTGAATCTTGCGGAATATATTCGTCAGATGGTTTTTTACCGTCTTTTCACTGAGAAAAAGTTCGCGGGCAATCTCGGCATTGCTCATCCCTCTGCCAATCAACTGCATGACCTCAACTTCGCGGCTTGACAAGCGGTCAGCCTCAGCGACAGGATACGCCGGCGTTATTGGTTTGACTTCTTCGCGGCTGGTGATTCCCTGAAACAGTTTTTTGGTCAGCGACGGTTCGACAAATGATTCTCCGGCATATACCCGGCGGATGGCCTGCACCATCATCGAAGGATCGACATCTTTCAGCAGATAGCCGGCAGCACCGCTTTGAATCATCTTCATCATATAGTTCTCGTCATCATGGATGGTCAACGCCAGAACCCGAATCGCCGGATTGCTCGCCTTCAGCCGGGCCGCCACTTCGATCCCCGTCAGTTTCGGCATATTGATATCCAGCAGCAAAATATCCGGATTCAAAGCCTCTGCTTTCGCTACGGCTTCTTCCCCGTCCGCCGCTTCACCGATGATATCAAAATCCGGCTCCAACGCCAAAAAGTTGCGAATCCCCTGACGCAAAAGATGGTGATCGTCTGCAATGAGGATGCGAATCGGCAAAGTGCCCACCCCTGTCATTTTTCTATTTTACGATCTTGGCTTTTAGAAAAATCACGACTTCCGTTTCGATTTTCCCCCGGGTTACACTTTGAAACAGTTTGCCGAGCATCGGCAGGTCTCCCAGAATCGGCACCTTGCTCATGTTTTTCGTATCAGAACTGGAAATCAGACCGCCAATCACCAGCGTATCGCCATCTTTCATCCGCACATTGGTCTGGGCGGAACGGGTTGTGATCTGGTAGGCCTGCGTCGCACCGGAACCGGAGCCCAGCGTCACCATCGTCGGTGTCGAAACCTCGACAAACACACTGGCTGTAATGAAATCGTCATCATTGATCCGCGGCACATACGACAGCGATATGCCGGCATTTTTGTAACTGGTGGTATTGGTTGTCGTGCCGCCGGTCGTCGAAGGCGTTACGATCGGCAGTTGGTCGCCGATAAAGATCGTCGCTTTATTGCCGTTGAACGTCATCACGTTGGGCCGGGCCAAAATCTTGCCGTCGCCGCTGGTCACCAATGCATTCAGCGTTGCATTGACGCCGAAGTTGTGGAAAACCCCGTCAGCGCCGGCAAATTTTCCAATCGGGAAATAATTGGTCGTGGTTGTTGAGGTGGAAGACTGGGTAGCCGGCGGAAATTGCGACCAGGTCCAGTCGATCCCCAGCGAACGGGATGCATTTTTGGACAGGGCCATTACCTGGGCTTCCAGCAGAATCTGCTGATAGGGAACATCCAGTTCTTTCAGCAACAACTGGACCTTCTCAATTTGCTCCGGCGCACCGAAGGCAATCAGCGAGTTTGTCGAAGCATCGGTGTTGAGAACCAGGCCCTTGATGCCTTCCTTGTTGGCGCTGGAGGCCGTCGCTCCGCCGGCGGCGCCTTTCAGCGTTCCGGCGTCACTGTTGCTGGCAGCCCCCGGGTTTTCCACCATAAATTCACTGTCACTCTTGCCGCCGCCGACAATAATATTTTTGATATGGTCAGCCCGGGCGTATTTCAGAGGAAATACCCGAACCAGGCCAAAGCCTTTTTCCATCTTTTCCATACTGGCAAAAACGATCACGTTACCATTCCTGTGCATGCTGAGTCCCTTGGACCGGGTAATCGTATCCAGTGCAGTGTCAAAAGGGATGCCTTTGAAATTTACACTGATCTTGCCGGTAACCGAGTCGTCAATGACTACATTGACTTTGCCGATTGTCGCCATACCGGTCAACACGTCACGCACATCCGCATCGACCACCGACATGGTAACCAGCGGCGAAGCCGCAGCCACGCCAGAAAAAGCAACTGTACAACACAGCAGCAACAACAGCCTCAGGCAGACCCGGGATAATTTAGCCATCATATCACTGTCCCATCTTTAATACTACAGTCCCGCCTGGTCCTGCCAAGGTTACTGTGTTTGCACTGATCGCGGCGACACGGTATTCGCCGGCCATTTCGCCTACCCGATGCGAGCGGCTGATGGCGCCTTGCCGCAATATCGCCACTCGGCTCGATTCGCCGACAATAATCCCTGTAAGCACCGGCGTGGGTCCGACAGGCAAATTCCGGCTGCCATTGGTGTTAGCTGCTCTCGGTTCCTGCGGCACTAAACGGGCGTATTCAGCTGGTGGAGCAAAAATGTCACGCACGGCCTGCCCGGCCACTTGGGACCCTTGCGGCAAAACCGGGGTTTTATTGTTGATTGCCGTATTCGGCGCAGGCAAAGCAACCGTTGGCGCCGGTGGCAGCTCAGCAGCCGGCGGCGATATCGCCGGATCGGTAAACAGAAAAACGGCTCCCACTAAAGCCACACCAAACAGCACTATAATTAACAGCCGCTTCTTTTGGGCATCCATTCTGCTTGCCAAAATCCTTCCCGACATTTTTGTCTCGATAGTATTGTATTCTATTGTTATTCGCTAGTCGACAAAAAATTCCTGTGCAGGAAAATCATTTTCCAACAATTCTTGACCAGTTTATTTCAGTTTGGCCAGCTTTGGTCCCATAATCCGTTTGTACGCTTCGACACCGGGTTGATCAAACGCGTCGACCTGGGCCAGCTCCCCCTCATAGGCGATCGACAGCGCCAGCAAGTACAAAAGTTCCCCGAGATGGAACGCTGTCAGTTTGGGCAACACGAATACGGCGCTGAATCGTCCGTCGGCAGCCAGAGCTTCGGCGTTCGACTCGCGGGCCACTTCCAGGGCATCCGCCATTGACAGGCCGGCGAATTTGGCCACAGCCGCCTCGCCGGGAAATACATCCGGCACGATGACGGGTTTGCCCCAGTCGGCCAAACGCAGGAACTGCACCACCTTGTCCTTGGCGCCGTCCTGATGTTGCTGGGTCTGGGCATGCATATCCGTCGTTCCCACCGCAACGATGGGAGTCCGTCCATAATACACGATGTCACCGGACCGGTTCAGGCGCTTGCCGAGTGATTCGGCAAGCAGCTGGATGTACCACTCGGACACCGACTTCAAATAGTCGGCGTACGGCATGAATACTTCGAGCTGACGCCCATGGTTCTCTGCCGCCAGGTACTTCAGTGCAGCATTTAGCAGTGCAGGGTTATCAAAGGGATCCGCCGTCCGGCAGGCCTCGTCCATCGCGCGCGCGCCTGCCAAAAATTGTTCGATGTCCATGCCGATGCAGGCTGCCGTAACCAAACCGACTTCGGCAAAAATGCTGAACCGGCCGCCCACGCCATCCGGCACCGAAAACATCGGCCAGCCATGACTGCGGGCCATGCGGTGCAGAACCGTTTCCTGCGCCCCTTCGGCCGGATCGGTCACGGCCGCGACTTCCACTTCCAAGGCCGGCGTCGATTGCTTTAGCGCATCATACAATACCATAAAGGTCGCCGTGGTTTCAATCGTCGATCCCGATTTGGAAATCACGACCAGACATACGCGATAGGGCTTGCCTGGCTGATGTTGTGATTTCAGGCGCGCTTCCCGCTGCAGCTGGGCCAGCAGTTCGCTGGTGCGCCGTGGATCGAGGTTGTTGCCGGAAAAATAGAGCTTGGGCCAGCCGCCGCGTTCTTCGGCTGTCTGCGCATTCCAGAACTCGCCGCAGTGCACATCAAACAGCACCTTGTTGCCGAGGTAGGAGCCGCCGATGCCAAAGGAAACCACCGTATCGACCCGATTGCGCAGCGAAGCGCCGAAGGCTTTCAAACGGGCAATGGATGCAGGTGAATTGAGGTGCCCGTCAGCAATATACGGCAGTTGCGTAAACAGCACTTTTTCCGGCGCGCCGTCTTTCGACAAATGGCCCTGGACTTCACCAGTCGCCCGCATGTGCCCGATGGCCGCATGCGCCTGATCGGTCCTCGTCCGGATGGCAGCGATTTCTGCTGCGGTGACTTTGCCTTCGCCATAAAGGTTTTGGTAGTCGAACGTGAAACCGGAAGCAGTTTGCAAAATGCCAGCTGACATGGAACGCACCTCC
>CAYLSL010000078.1:0-9281 GCA_964386615.1 uncultured Veillonellaceae bacterium | reverse complement strand
GGCATTGACATGTTTAGAGATCTGGTAATCGCAAATCGCAGTTATCGCCGTTTTATTGAAAGCGAATCGATTTCCCGGCAAACCCTGCTTGATTTGATTGACTTGGCTCGACTCAGTCCATCTGGCGCCAACAAACAGGCGTTGCGTTACTTTGTTTCTTGCGAACCGGTCCAAAATGAGCAGGTCTTTACTGCGCTAGCTTGGGCTGCTTACTTCAAGGATTGGGCCGGGCCTGTTTCAGGCGAACGGCCAACCGGCTATATCGTCATCGTACAGGATCAGGCAAATAAAATGGTCAGTGGTATCGATTACGGCATTGCGGCGCAAACCATTTTGCTGGGGGCGACCGAAATGGGTCTGGGCGGCTGCATGATCGGCAATATCAACAAACCTAAGCTGGAAGATGCGCTGGACATTCCGGAAAATTATGAGATCTTGCTGGTGATTGCGCTTGGCAAACCCAAAGAAACGGTTGTTATCGATGAAATTGATCTACACGGCGATATCAAATATTGGCGTGATGCTGAGCAAATTCACCATGTGCCAAAAAGGAAACTCAAAGATATAGTATTGAATTAATTGCTGAGTTAGACGGGAGAAAGCAAACATGGTACATCAAAATGAGTTGCGGTATTTGACTCTGCTGGCGGAAAAATATCCGTCGATTCAGGCAGCATCCAACGAAATTATTGATCTTTCGGCTCAATTGCAGTTACTAAAGGGAACCGAACATTTTTTGTCCGATGTGCACGGCGAGCACGAAGCTTTTCAACATGTGATACGGAATGGCGCCGGTTCAATCTGGCGAAAAATTGAAGAAATGTTTGCCAATAGCCTGACCAAACGGGAACAACGCAACTTGGCCACCTTAATTTATTATCCGGAAGAAAAAGCACCACTGATGTTACAGTCGGTGCCGGACCCTGCGGAATGGAGTCGACTGACATTGGTGCGGTTGATTAAGCTCTGCAAAGTCCTTACTTCAAAATATCGACGCGAAACAGTCCGGCAATTTTTGCCGTTGCATGTTGCGCCATTAATTGAAGAGCTGCTGGATGAACAGGCAAAGGTCGAGAACAAATCTGACTATTATCAGAGTTTGATTGAAGCAATTATTAGTACTGGACGAGCCCAAAATTACATTGTTCACCTGGCGGAATTGATTCAGCGTCTGGCGATTAGCCGATTGCATGTGATTGGCGATATTTATGACCGCGGGCCCGGTGCGCACTTGATTTTGGATGCGCTGATGGAGTATCACCAAGTAGACATCCAGTGGGGCAATCACGACATTCTCTGGATGGGAGCGGCTGCAGGCAGCGAAGCCTGTATGGCCAATGTGGTCCGAACCTGCCTGCGTTACGGCAATATGGAAACCTTGGAGAACGGCTATGGCATTAGCTTGTTGCCGTTAGTATCTTTCGCGATTGAAACTTATGCAACGGACCCCTGTGATCTGTTTATTCCCAAAGTACCGCAGGATGGTGAATTTTCCAACCAGGAGATTCGTTTGCTGGCACAAATGCAGAAAGCAATGGCGATCATCCAATTCAAACTGGAGAGCCAGCTGATCAAGCGACGCCCGCATTATAAGATGGATGAACGACTGCTCTTGGATCAGATTGATTTTGCATCAGGTACGATAGTAATTGATGGCGTAGCTCACTCTCTGCTGGACCGGCACTTTCCGACCGTTGACCCCAAGCAGCCTGATGTTTTGACTGCGGCCGAACAGACTGTTGTGGATAAACTCAGGCATTCATTTACGCATAGTCGAAAGTTGCAGCGACACACAAGGTTTCTATTTGCCCAGGGCAGCATTTATCTGATTCATGATGGGAATTTGCTGTATCATGGCTGCATTGCCATGAACGATGATGGATCATTTCGCTCATTCAATGTAGATGGAAAATCTTTTGCCGGCAAAGCGTTTCTCGATCGGGTAGATCGCTTGGCCCGGCAAGGCTATTTTTCCACTGACCATCCTGCGCAAAAGCAATATGGCATGGATGCGATGTGGTTTTTGTGGTGTGCGCCGGAATCCCCGTTGTTCGGCAAAGAGAAAATGGCTACGTTTGAACGGTATTTTCTGGCTGACCCCGCTACTCACAAAGAGAAACGCAACGCTTATTATGCGTTGCGCGACCAGGTTGAGACAGCCGCCAAAATCTTGCAGGAATTTGGTCTTGACAGCAAGACAGGACACATCATTAATGGACATGTACCGGTAAAAGTAGTCAAGGGTGAACGTCCAGTGAAAGCCAATGGACGTTTGATTGTCATTGATGGCGGTTTTTCGCGGGCCTATCAGAAAGAAACCGGAATTGCCGGCTATACTTTGATTTCTAATTCCCGCGGCTGGCTGCTGGCGGCGCATCACCCTTTCGAATCCAGGCAGCGGGCGATTTGTGATGAAATCGATATTGATTCGGTTACGGAAATCATCGAGAGTCATCCTGAGCGGCTGCATATAAAACATACCGATGCCGGCAAAGCAATCCAACAGGAGATTGATCAATTGAAAGCGCTGTTGGAAGCCTATCGTGAAGGAGCGATCAAGGAGCGGCAGTTGTAAACTGCTTTTCTCATCACGAGGAGTGCGGGAAGATCATGAATAAACCTATTAGTACCAGGATGGTCGGCTGGATTATTGGCGGAACACTATTGGCGTTTGCCGTTTTCAACATGGCAAATTATTATTTTGCGTTTCAGGCCTATTATGAAAGGGTTACCCGTGATAACCAGATTCATACGCGAAATGTGGCGCTTAGCATATCGGCGTTTTATGAAACCGTTTACCGTGTTGTCGGTGAAATGGCGCAAGCGCAGGAAGTCAAGAGCATGGATCCACAACAGCAACAGGAATTCTTGCGCGACCGTTTTTCTCAACATGGTTTTTTTGACAACTTGCTCATTCAAAGATTTCCTGATGGAACGCAGACGGCCCGGGTAAGAGGCGTGCCAACGCCTCGACCTGACCGTTGGTGGTTTCGCAAGCTTGTGTCAGAACAAAAACCTTTCGTAAGTCCCGCTTTTTTTTCATTTGGGGTTGATAGCAACGCGCCGACAGCAGTAACTGGTGTTTTTTTTCCTGTGATGCAGGACGAAAAATTAGTCAGTACGCTGGCGGCGTTTTTGCGTCTGGATGAAGTTCAGGGGCGAGTCGGCCGCCATTATTTGAATGACGACCGGTTTACCTATATTCTTGATGATACGGGGGTTATCATTGCCCACCCGGACCAGGAAAAAGCGAAAATGCAGTACAATTACAAAACTGGACAAAGGGTGCTGGTGGCACGTGACGACACAGGGAAGGCCTTGCTGGATGGCGCTGATTATCGATTGACTTTTGAAAGGATTCCTGTCGCGGCAGGATTGCAGCAGATTGTAAAACAAGTGCTGTCTGGGGAGTCAGGTACAACGGAATATACGGATCTAAATGGAAGAGTGATGTTTTGCAGTTATACTCCGATTAAAATCCCAGGGTATGGCGCTTCGTGGGCTGCGATCACCGTTCAGGATAAAAGTACTGCGATGGCAGCCCTGCAAACGGCGGCAGAACGCAGCGCATCCTTGTCTTTTTTGATTTTGGCCTGTCTGGCAGGCATTATTATTTGGCAAAGTCGCGAAATGGTAAAAGGGGCGCAGCAGTTGGAGGAAACCAACCGTTCATTGGCGGCGGAAATCGATGAGCGGACCCGGGCAGAAATTGAGCTGACCGCGGCCAATGAAGAACTGACGGCGTTGAATGAGGAGATGCTGGCCGTCACCGATACATTGCAGGAAACCAATCAAAAAATGATGCTGGAAATCGGCGAGAGGCAAGTAGCTGAAGAAAAATTGCGATTAAGGGAACGGCAATATAGGGCTATCGTGCGTCTCATTGCCGACAATAGCGCCGAATTTGATGTACAGATGCAAAGCATGCTGGACAGTGCCCTGGAATTAGTCGGGGCAGAGGACGGCTATATTGCGCTGATGGAAAATGAACGGGCGATGATCCGTTACGCGCGGGGAAACCGTGAAATACTGCTGGGCAGGGATCTAACTGGGGAAGGCGGCCTATTGTCCATTGTTCTGTCGACAGGGATGTTGCAATATGTCGAAGATTATCAGCGCTATCCTGGCCGTAGGCAAGAGGCGCTTTGGAGTACACAGAGTACAGCTGTTGTTTTCCCATTGAAGAGGGCCGATAAAGTTGTGGGTGCGCTATCAATAGCCTGGAAAGACAATATCCGCAAACTGTTGACAGATGAGATTGAAATGCTGCAACAGTTTGCCGACATGGCTTCCTTAGCGTTGCAAGGCGCAAAAATGCGCGACGAGCTAAGCCATATAGCATACCATGATGTATTGACAAACTTCCCCAATCGGGCCAGCTTGACAGAAAAATTAAACCGGGAATTGGACTTGTTGGAGCAGGGCCATGGCGGAGTTGTTATTTATGTGGATTTGGATGACTTGAAAGGAATCAATGATAATTTTGGCCACTCCGCCGGGGATCGACTGATTATCATGACAGGCAACACGATTCGGAAAATTGTCGGCGAATCAGTATTTGTAGCTCGTCTGGGTGGAGATGAATTCGTCATCGTTTTGGCAGAAGAAATGAGTGCAGTTGAAATTTCTAGACTGGCTGATCAATTGGTAACGGGATTGTGTCAGGATTATCGTTTTGGCAATGAATCGGCCCGGGTATCTGCCAGTATGGGGATTGTTGTGTTTCCCCGCGATGGAGCAACCGCTGAAGATTTGATGAAAAAAGCAGATAATGCCATGTATGCGGCAAAAGCGGCCGGCAGAAACTGCTGGCGATTCTTTGAGCCAAGCATGCTGCGTGATGCGCAGGAAAAGATGGTGCTGACGAATAGTTTGCGCCGGGCGCTGGAACGAGGAGAACTAGAGCTGCGATATCAACCGCAGGTTGATTTGCGTAATGGGCGAATTGTTGGATTGGAGGCATTACTTCGCTGGAATAGCAAAGAACACGGCATGGTTTCACCTGATCGGTTCATTCCTTTGGCTGAGCAAAATCAACTGATTTTTCCGATCGGATTGTGGGTGCTGCAGCAGGCGTGTGATTTTATCAACCGATTGAATCAGGCAGGTTATTCGGATTTGCGGGTGGCCGTAAATCTGTCACCCAAGCAACTGGCCAGCGAAACTTTAATTGGCAGCATTGGGGCATTGATTACTGCATCAGCAATTGTACCGCAACAGTTGGAGCTTGAAATTACCGAGAGTGCATTGCTTGCATCGCTGGAGGATAGCAGCCGAAAATTGCACCAACTGGCCGAACTGGGAGTAGGGCTGGCACTTGATGACTTTGGTACCGGTTACTCCTCATTGACCCACTTGCGCTTATTTCCAGTAGAAACCCTGAAAATCGATAAATCTTTTATCGACAATGTACCCGGCAGGGAAGCTGTGCTCGTCCATTCACTGGTGAAGTTTGCGCAAAATCTGAACATGAAGGTGGTAGCGGAAGGTGTGGAAAGTAGCGAACAGTGGGAATTTCTCCAAAACTGTGATTGTGACATGGTTCAGGGGTATTTCGTAAGTCGTCCTTTACCGGAAGCAGAAGCAATGAAGTTTTTAAAAATGAAGAATGGATAACTTGTAAGCGCGTGATTGCGAGGAGGGATGGCGATGCAGGGGCGGAAAAAAGGGGTATTCGCTTGGATCGGATATCTGCTTTTGTGCTTTTTCACATTGTCTGGCTGTGTCGGTTTGGCTGATGGCGACAGGGGGAATACTCGCCGGGTTGTTTTGAAGCTTGGTACCGAAACGGCGGTTAGTTCACCGGAAACTCGTGGCGCGCAAAAATTGGCGGACCTTGTCAAAGAAAAATCAGCGGGATCACTAATAATTGAAGTGTATGAAAATGCCCGTCTGGGCACGATGAAAGAGCGGGGCGAAGCCATGCGAGCCGGCAATGTTGACATGGGGACATCGTCGGTAGGTTTTTTGGCCTCGTATGTACCGGTGTTGGGGATTTTTGACCTGCCTTATATTTACAAGGATAAAGCGCATGAATTAAGGGTATTCGATAGCGAAACAGGGCAGGATATCGATAAAAAATTGCAGGCCAAAGGCCTGCGGGTACTATGTTATTTCGATGCCGGCGCCAGACACATCACCAACAATCGGCGACCGATTCAAACTCCAGCTGACTTGAAGGGATTGCGTATCCGGGTGCCGCAGAGTGAAGCCAGTGTAGAAGGATTCAAGGCATTGGGCACTATTCCGACTCCGATGGCTTTTGGTGAAGTTTATCTGGCATTGAAACAAAATGTTGTCGAGGGACAGGAGAATCCCCTGTCCCTCATCTTGTACAACCAGTTTTATGAAGTGCAAAAGTATTTGTCACTGACGCATCATCAGTTTTTTATTCAAGTATTGACGATCAGTGAAAAGACTTGGCATAAGTTGTCGCCCCAACAACAGGAAATATTGCTGGAAGCTGCCCGCGAGGCGCAGGCATACCAACGAAAAATTGAAGTTGACGAAGAGAAAAAATTGTTAACGGCTTTACAGAGCAAGGGGATAACGATCAATACTGTGGAAAATCTCGAATCATTTGCTTCATTGACAGCCCCGGTTCGTGCGACCTACATCCGTAGACTGGGACAACCGGCCCGTGATTTATTCGACAGGATTGACGCAATGCGGGATCATTAAGTTGAAAAAGTGATTTTAAATCGTGCGGACATCGACCACATACTCAATCTTGTCAGCGACTTGCTGAGCAATCTCTATGCTGAACAATTCACGCAACAGATAAAATCCCAGTTCAATTCCTGAACTGACGCCTCCGGCGGTGATGATTTTTCCCTGGGGAACGACTTTGTTCTTTACAACTTCGATGTTATAGGCGGCAAGATCGTCATAATACTGATGATAGGTTGTTGCCTTTTTGCCGGTTAACAGACCGGCTTCAGCCAAAACAAAGGAACCTGTGCAAACTGATGTAATATGGCGTGCTGAAGGCTCCTGCTGCTTGATGAATTCAAGGATGGCAGGATTTTTCATTGCTTTGCGCCGGCCTTGTCCGCCAGGGACAACCAGGATGTCGAGCTGTGGGCACGCAGAAAGCGTAGTGTCGGGCAGGACTCGCATGCCATTGTAGGCACGAACGGCATCAGCTGTTTCGGCGATGAATAAAACCCGACTACTATCAGGCAATACTTTGTTGACGAAGCTCAGAACCTCAAACGGGCCAACGAAATCAAGTTCTTCGGCATCCGGAAAAAGAAGGATTCCAATAGTCAGCAAAACAAGCACTCCTTTATATGCAGATTGGTTAAATTTATCATACCTGGATTTGATAGCACGTTCAACTACTGAATTCTATTTCAGCGTTTCTGATGCCTCAGTCGCTACTTTCAAAGGGGAAGCGTCCAGCAGATAAACCAATAAAAAGACTCCGGTACAGACGGCCCATTCCATGTAAATGACATGTGGGAAAAAGCGGATAGACGGTAGGGTTTGCCAGGCGATCAAGGTAATCAACCCGGCCAGAATGGTATAAAAAGCCGAATTTTTGCGGCACAGGCCGGGAACAAAAAGGGTAAACAGGACAACCACGCTGAACGCGGCGGTCAGGCTCAGGCCAATCATCAGGGTTTGGATAATGCCGCTGACTGTCATTGCCAGTACAAGGGTCATTGCGCCTAGTAATAGAACAGAACTTTTGGTGACGAAGAGCACCCTCTGGTCTGTTGCTATAGGATTGATGAACGGCTTGTAGATATCGCGCGAAAACAGAGTTGCCGAGCTAAGCAGCAAGTTACAGGCGGTGGAGACATCTGCGGCCCATAGTGCGGCAAGCGTGATGCCTGATAACACCGGATGAAGAGACATAATAACCATTGGCAGGGCAGAAGCAGCGACGACGTTGGGGAAACTGGCTTTGGCGATGATGCCCATCAAGGCGCAAACGAAGCCGATCGGTAGCATCATCAGACCGCCAATGATGAAACCGCGTTGTGCAGTTTCGACATTTTTCGCACCAAGCGATATTTGAATAATGCTTTGCAGAGAAATGTTGACGGTAACAAGTACCAAAATCCAGCCGAAAATTCCCAATGGCCCTACTCCGTCGATTAAGCTGGTGTAGGGAATAGCCGGCGGCAGTTTTGCGACGATTTTTTCCATGCCGCCAGCCTGAATGACACTGGCGATGGTGGCGCCGATAATACCTACATAAATCAGCAACACGTTCAGGATGTTTGACAAACTGGCCGACCACATGCCGCCGATGAAAGTGATGCCGATAAAGACGACAGCACTGGTCAGCATACCGGTTGTGACGCTAAAAATGTCGGGTAGCAGGGCATGCAAAATTGTGCCGCCTGCGATATACTGCAACGAAGTGATTACCAACTGAATGATGATCTGGCACAGCACGCCAAGGGCCATGGCCTTTTTGTCATAATAACGTTCCAGCAATTCGGGAATAGTAGAGATCCGCAGTTCGCGGTATTTTTTTGCCACCAACAAACCCATTGAAATGGCACCGATGCCCCATGCGGCAGTATACCAGCCGGCGGATAGACCGACCCGGTAAGCTTGTTCAGCGACGCCAATCGTAGATGCTCCGCCAATGGCCAGGCCAACGATTGAAACCGTGACCAGGGAAGTTGTGAGTTGACGGCCAGCCAGAACGAAATCATCAACACCGCCGCGGGCTCGTTTTTCCGCCCAGAAACTGATCAGGAATAAAATAGCGATATAGGCCAGCACAATGAATAAGGGAATGCTCATAGTAGTTCCTCCAGTCATTTTATTTTCCGGTGCGGATTTTTGGGGCAAAAAAAATCATCCCTCCGGCAAGGGACGAATTCATCGCGGTACCACCCAAATAGATCAAAGTCCAGAAAATAAAAAAAGATACCGAACAGGGGCGAATTGTCGCGGTACCACCCTTTTAAGGACTGATGATCCTCTCTAAGTCCTTAACGCGGACACGCGGCACAGCCTACTAAAAGTTCAGCCTGCAGTTCAGGAAGGAACTTCGCCTTGCCGCATC
Source organism: uncultured Veillonellaceae bacterium (assembly GCA_964386615.1). Classification (GTDB taxonomy): domain Bacteria; phylum Bacillota; class Negativicutes; order UBA1444; family UBA1444; genus UBA1444. The sequence goes on along the minus strand of CAYLSL010000078.1, from coordinate 250 downwards.
AACCGACTCACACCAACCGCCGGCTCTCTGAATGAATCCACAAGAGTACTTTCTTCCATCATTACTATTGTTATTTACAGTTATAGGTGAAATTATCGCGGATAATCGTCTATTTGTCAACACTTGAGTGTGGAAAATTCTTTTCAGGCAGGATTTTGCCGACAGAGAAGCAAAATAGAACAACGGAGAATCCAAGCAGGCATACTTTTTGTGCAGGCAGGGAAAACTGGCGCTAAACGGGAATAACACT
>CAYLSL010000077.1:0-9560 GCA_964386615.1 uncultured Veillonellaceae bacterium | reverse complement strand
GCAAGGGAAGATTTTGTGTCCGATGAGCCCCGCCCGTACAATTTCCCATCAACAATCTCCGCACCGAACGGATCTTTCGTCCAGCCCGCACCTATCGGAACAGTATCCAGGTGCGCGTTGAGAATTAGCCTGTTGCCCCGGCTTCGTCCAGGCAAGCAAGCCACTAAATTGAACCGACCAGCCTCGACTGGCGCCAGAACAGCTTCAATTCCAACTGCGGCAAGCCGCTCCGCAAGCATTTCGGCCAGTGCGGCTTCCTTGCCGCCTGTCGTGTCGATCCTGATCATATCTGTCAGCAATTTTAGGCGGGTTTCCTTCTTTTCCTTACTGTCGACATAGCAGCTCATTCCCTATCCCCCTTGCCAATCAATAGATATCCCCGCGCACTGCCCAGCGACGGCAGCACTAAAGTATTTTGCGCAACACAGGCAGTTGGCACAAGAAATATCCTAAACCAAATGAGATTATTACTGAAGGGATTCCCACAACTAAAAAATTAACCACCGGCATTTGTGACATATGCGGGATGAGCAATTTCCCCAAAAAACATAGCGGGATTCCCTGTATGATATAGGCGGCGTATGCTGACCTTGACAAGATTTGCGTCAATTTATTATTTGCGTTGAATAATTCTCTGAAACTGTAAAGCAAAAAAATACTCATCCCTATCGTTTCAAAGGGAATCACACGGAAAATCATCGCAAAAATCCAAATAACGAGCCAAATGAACGCACTCTTGTGATTTATCTGCTCTAACCATTGATGGGTATATGCTTTGATGCCAAAACAGTACATCGCAATATACATAGGAAAGAATTTCAGCAAATGGAACCCCAAAAAATCAGTTCCCAGCCGGTTCATTAAATATAATGCCAGATAATCAAACGGGATCATTATGATTGCGAATGTCAAAATCGCAAGGAATGAAGGCATTGTGCCGCGGGAACGGGTTGCTTCGGCTTGGGGCGAGGCAACCATCCTGTAGATTATGTAGCCCATGTTAAATACGATCAATGTCCAGCAAAACCAAGTTACACCCAACACAATGTTATAGGTTTTCAGCATCTCGCCATATAACGTAAAACTATTTTGCATCGATTGAAAAAATGAATTTTCATCAGCTATATATAACACAACTGGGTCGATGATGAAAACTGTCAAAAGAACGGGGATGCCCAACCGTTTCAACTTGTCTCGCAAAAAGAACCATTTTCCCTTTTTATTATAAGATGGTACTACAAAATAGGCAGAGATAAAAAAGTACAGTCCCATGAAAAATCCCTGATTGGCTGCCTGAAAGCGGCTGAGGGTGTCATATTGATATTGCATGGACTGAATTACACGTGGTAAGTTCAGGGGAAACGGATCCAGGCCCGCAATGGCGGCTGCATGATGAAATATGACTAAAACTGCCAGAACCCACTTGATATTATCAAGATAATCGTATCTTGGGGGGCCAATAGAATTTTTCTCTGCGTATTCAATTGGACCAGTAGTATCTGCATGCATAAAATCCACACCTCCAAATTATTGGCGATGTCAGTAGCTTACGTAGCTTATTTCGCTATTAACAAAAGTAATCCTTCGTAATCTGTCCTGCAGGAAAACCTTCTTCACGGCCGGTGACAAGCAATGGATCAGCCCCAAATAAAGAAACAGCCTGCACTTCGTCTGAAGTACAGGCTTTCGTGTTAAAAACAATGCGCTCACAAAGTTAAGCCGTATTCCCCTAACTAGTGATACTTTTCTCCGCCTCGGGTCAAACAGTGCGAAAAATGGCCAGATGTCCGCCCTCATTGCCCTGCTATTTATTCACTAAATTACTGTCAGCACCACTCTCACTTTTGCATATCGCATACAATGAGAAGCCAATCCATATTAGGGCTAAAACAACTGCAGGTAGAAATATCAAAAACCCGAAAACATTTCCTTCCACTGCGAAGAGTAATAAGAATGGTGCAATAAGGCCAACAACGGCTAAACGAAACATAGTGGCACTTATTTGTCCAATGTAGTCTACGAAACGACTTTTTCTTTTGATAGCCATTCTAAATAAAGCGCATACCGCCAGATATAAATATCCCAAGGCTACTAAGACCACTACTCCAAAGAGCGTTATCCGGTACATATTTCCTCCAAGATCATGGATAGCGCCTGGCATAAAGAACATCACAAAAAATGCAATTGGATTACCCACACTCGTTATGAAACTCTTCATTTATCTTATTCCTCTCCGTCCCTACAGTTGTTGCAGCAGAATCTCATTTTACACAACTATTTTAAAAAATCCAAAATAGTAGAAGTTCATTATGATTCAGGGTAGAAACAGCAACTAATTTTTGATTGTTTCCCGCAAATATACAAAAACCGCAAGGATTCTAGCGCGAACTATTTTAGGTGTTTTTCGCCATTACCAGTGATACTTCTCTCCCCGGGCAATCTTGAACGCCCGGTAAATCTGCTCGACCAACAGCAAACGAATCATCTGGTGGGTAAAGGTCATGCGGGAAAACGACAGGCGCTCCCGCGCCGCCGCGGTCACCGCCGGCGACAGCCCGAAAGCGCCGCCAATGATAAAAGTAATGTCACCATGCCCGGCTGTGCCGAGCATGGTGATTTTTTCCGCCAGTTGTTCCGAGGAAACGGCCTGCCCCGCCACATCCAGCACGATCAGATAGCTGGTCTGCGGCACTTTTTTTAGCAGCCGTTCGCCTTCCACCGCGAGCACTTTGGCTTTTTCTGCCGGTGAGGGATCGTCCGGCATCCGTTCTTCGTCCACTTCCAGGATTTCCAGCTTGCACAATGGACCCAGCCGTTTCACGAATTCGCGGATGCCTTCCGTCAGATATTTCTCTTTGATCTTGCCGACTGCAACGATATGAATCCGGTTCACGGCTTATTCATTCGGCACTTCGCTCAGTTGGACCTGCACGGTGAACTGCTCGCCATTGCGCCCGATCAAAACCGGTACCGTCGCACCGACGCCCTGCGCTTCGATCAGCGACCGCAGCTCCGCCAGACTGTTTGTTTCCGAACCTGCCAGTTTAAGCAGCACATCACCGACCCGAATGTCGGCCCGGGCCGCCGGCGAACGCGGCACGATCCGGAATACATAGAGGCCTTTGTCGATGTTCAGTTGATAACCGTAGCGCTGGGCCGTATTTTTGTCAAAAGCGACCACACCCAGATAGGGGCGTACTACCCGTCCCTTATCAATCAGTGACTGCACGATCGGTTTCGCCGTATTCCAGGGAATGGCGAAGCCGATGCCCTCCACGCCGCCAACCGCTATTTTGATGCTATTGATACCGACCACTTCGCCATCGGCGTTGGCCAGGGCGCCGCCGCTGTTGCCGGGATTGATCGCCGCATCGGTCTGAATCAGGCGGAACCGCCGTTCACCGATATCGAGCGTCCGGTTCAGGGCGCTGATCACACCGGCCGTCACACTGCCTTTCAGTTCCAGGCCGAGCGGATTGCCGACCGCAATTGCCGGTTCACCGACTTGCAGGCTGTCCGAGTCACCGAACCGGGCCGGCTGAATTCCACCGGTTTCGATTTTTACAACAGCCAGATCCGTGGCCGGGTCAATGCCCTGCACCCGTCCCGGTACCGTCCGGCCATCGGACAGGGACACCACAATCTCCTGCGCCTCGGCCACCACATGATAATTGGTGATAATATGGCCGCTGGCGTCAAAAATGACGCCGGAACCGCTGCCGCGCTCGACCAGCATCCGCCGGTTGAACATGTCGCTCACATAGGCCTTGTTGGTAATGCCGACCACCGACGGTCCAACGATCTGGGCCGCTCGCACGATCGGTGTATTTCTGGCCGCCGACAACGCCGCATTGGCCGTCTTCGGCTGCTCCACTTCCTTAGTAATTGTCGATAGGGCCTCCGGCACCGACTTGCCGAAGAAAAACGGGCCGTAACCAAGTACCAGACCGCCGCCGATGATTGCGCCAATCAGGGCTACAACAAAGATCGGGGCAAATTTTCGCAGAATAAATCGCATGTCAGTTCCTCCTCCCAACAGGGTAATGATCTTTTTTACAGGGCAAAACTCACCGTATCGCAGGGATGGGCCAAATGCAGGAACACATCCTGATCCAGGCGAGTCCCTTGTTGGTCCAATACTTTTTCCACCGTGGACAGGGCCAGGTCCGGACAATTGTTGTGCTGGCTAAGATGCGCCAAAAAAACGTGCATGCCGCTTTTTTTGCCCATCCGGGCCAGACAGCGGCCGGTTTCCAGATTCGACAAATGGCCGCGCGTACTGAGAATGCGTTTTTTGAGATATTCCGGGTAGGGACCGCTGCGCAGCATCGCCACATCATGATTCGATTCAAACACCATCACATCGGCGAACGCGATATCCTGCTCCACCCGTTCCGATACACAGCCCATATCGGTTGCTACCACACATTTCAGATCGCCATGATAAAACGAATAACCGACCGGCTCCGCCGCATCATGGGAAATGGCAAACGGCTCAATCCTCACGCCGCCGATCTCCAGACGAGTCCCCAGCTCCCGCCGATAGTCGGCCTCGACATAGTGCGACGGCTGAAATGCGTCCCATGTCCGCCTGCGGGCATAGACCGGCGCTTTGAATTTGCGGGTGAATACCGGCAATCCACTGACATGGTCACTATGCTCGTGCGTCACCAAAATTGCATCGAGAGCTGCCGGTTCAATGCCGACCGCACGCAATCCTTTTTCGATCCGGCGGGCTGAAATCCCCGCATCAACTAAAATTTTCGCGCCGCCGATTTCGAGGAAAATTGCATTGCCGGTGCTGCCACTGGCGAGAATGTGTAAATTCATAATGTTATCGATTCGTCCTATCTGCTGTTTTTTCCTGCAACAAGAAAAGACCCGGCATGACCGGGTCTTTGAGAAAACAAGGGGATCAGTGGGCTTTGTTTTCCTGCTGGCAGCCGGCACAAACGCCATAGAAATAGAATTGTTGCCCAACCAGACGATATTTGGTTTCTTTTTGAATCTGCTCGTTGAATTTTTCCGTATCCAGATCAAATACGTCGTCAACCCGACCGCACTCGATGCAACGGATATGCGCGTGCTCGGAAACATCCGCATCATAGCGGAAGCTGTCTTCGCCTGCATTCAGGATTTGCACCAGCCCAATCTCATGCAGGATATCGATCGTCTTATATACGGTGGCCAGGCTCATGGTAGGATAGCTGGCCTGCAGACCATTAAAAATCATTTCGGCGTTGGGATGCTCCTTGGTATTTGCCAATGCTTCGTAAACGGCCAGCCGTTGTGGGGTCACCTTGAAACCATTGCTGCGGAGTAGATCGGTAATATTCTTTTCCATATTACGCTCCTTTTCATCATAAAAATATGATATCGCCAATCCGGTTCGGAAAATTCCTATCCACTAATTCTTGCTTTGATTGTATAGTCTGATTCAATCTCTGTCAAAACAGTTATTTCCAGCCGCTGCCGCGAAACCGCCGCCACAAAACGAGGCTGCGCAACAGGAAGTCTAGTGCCGTTACCACCCACACGCTGACTATCCCCAATTGCCAGACATGGACACAGAGGTAGACCAGCGGCATGCGAAAAATCCACACGCCTAATATTGTAACATACATTGGCCAGCGTGTGTCACCTGCACCGCGCAAGGCGCCGGCAAACACATAGGCCAGGGCCAGCGTGGGTTGTTCGAAGGCTGCCACCATCACACACAGCGCACCCCAGTAAACGACCTGGGTGTCATCAATAAACAACCGCGTGAGCGATTCCGCAAATATAAAGAACACTACGCCCATCAGCGACATCGCGACAAATGCCAGACCTGCCGTGATCTTGGTGAAATGAACGGCGCGGGCCGGACGGCCTTTGCCCAGCGACTGGGCAACGATCGTCATCACTGCCACGGAGAAGCCGAATCCCGGCAAAAATGAAACCGACTCGATCTGGACGGCAATCTGATGCGCAGCAAATTGCACAGCTCCGACACCGGCAATCATGAAGGTAAAAAACACCCGGCCACCCTGCAGGGCCGCCTGTTCGACGGCTGCCGGCACGCTAATTTCCAGAATACGGCGAATGGTGGCGGGATGCCAGGAAAAGACCGCGCGCCAGTGCAACCGGATATGCGGATCTCTGGCAATGACCAGCATGGCCACAATTCCGCCGCAGAGCTGCGCAACGCTCATCCCCCAGGCAGCGCCCATCGGGCCTTGCGCCGGCAGTCCGACGCCAAAGATCAGCATAAAGGCAAGCAGCAGCGATAGCAAGTTGCTAAACGTCCCAATAAAAAAAGCGGTTTTGGTTTTGGACAAGCCGCGCAGCACGGCATTGCCGATCACCATCAGCAGATACACCGGCGTAAACAGAAACAGAACCTTCAACATCTGGCCGGCCAAGGTCACAACCGCCGGTTCGGCGCCAATCATCAGAAACAGGCTTTCTGCGCCCAAATAACCAACAATGGCCAACAGCAACCCCAGCAACAAGCCAATCAGCAATGCCTGCCCGGTCGTGCGGCGAACCTGTTCCCACTGTCCGGCGCCGCTCTCCTTGCCAACCAGGGCGGAAGCGCCGGTGCCAAATGCGGCGATCACCATCGCGCTGGCAAACTGAACCATAGTTGCGATGCCAACGGCAGTAAGCGCCACGGCGCCCAGCCGGCCGACCATGGCAGTGGTCACGACTCCGGTGATCATAACGCCGGACATTTCCAGTACAACTGGCCAGGCCAGCGACAGCACCTGCCATCGCATCACTTTTCGCATCGATTTTTGCATGGTTGAGCCTTCTCTCATCATGGGTCCCGGCCAGAATCTTTAGTACCGGCGACACTCATAAATTGTAACAAATTTTCCCCTGTATTTATACACTTTTCAGATTTCCGAAAGGAAATCCGCAATCCGTGCCGAAAAGAACAAACATGGAAAAGAATTTATTGTTTGCCCTGGATATTGGAACCCGCAGCATCGTCGGCATGGTCGGCGAAAAAAACGAAGCCGGGATTCGTGTGCTCGGCGCGATCCGCCATGAACACACCACCCGGGCCATGCTGGACGGGCAGATTCATGACGTGCCGGAAGTCGCCAAAGTCATCCGGTCGGTCAAAGCCAAACTGGAAGCGGATTTTGGTCCGCTGCGCCAGGTTGCGATCGCTGCGGCAGGACGTGCTTTATCGACATTGAACGCCACCGCCGAGCTGGATGTCCATAGCAAAGGCTATCTGACCTTGCAGGAAGAACGCACGCTCGAACTCACTGCGATCCAGTCGGCGCAGAAGCAGCTTGCGACAAACAAGGTCGTGAATGACCCTGCCAGCTATTACTGCGTCGGCCATAGCATCGTCAATTTTGCATTGGATGGCACGGTCATGAAAACGCTGGTCGGGCAACGCGGGCATAAAGCCACGGTGGAGATCATTTCTACGTTTTTGCCGCGTCAGGTCATCGACTCGCTGCAGGCGGCAGTCATGGCAGCCGGCCTGGAAATCGGCACCCTCACCCTCGAACCGATCGCCGCGATCAATGTGCTGATTCCGCCGACCATGCGACATCTAAATCTGGTACTGGTCGACGTCGGCGCCGGAACTTCCGACGTGGCTGTCACCCGGAACGGATCGGTAATCGGCTATGGCATGGTTCCGGTCGCCGGCGATGAAATCACCGAAGAACTGTCCGGCCAGCTGCTGCTGGATTTCAAAGTGGCGGAAGCGCTGAAGCGCAGACTTGGGCGCAACGTAAAAAGTCTGCACTATGTCGATATTCTTGGGCTCAAGCACACAGCGCCGCCGGCAGATATCGTGCGCAACATTACCCCGGTCGTCACCGAGCTGGCCCAGGCCATCGCCGCTCAAATCATGCAATTGAACAATGCAGTGCCCCAGGCGATCCTGTTGGTCGGCGGCGGAGCGTTGACCCCGCTCCTGCCGGAAATATTGGCCCAAATCATGGATATGCCGAAAGACCGGGTTGCCGTAAGACGGCCCGATACCATTGAAGACGTGCAGGGAGTCAGCGCCGATTTTTGCACGCCGGATGCGGTTACGCCGCTGGGAATCCTGAAACTCGCCGGCGCCGAAACATTAAACTTCCTTAATGTCACCCTCAACGGTCAGCCGCTTCGCCTATTCAATCTGGGTGGCCTGACCATTGGCGACGCCCTGCTGGCCGCCGGCATTGATGCCCGCAGCCTAAGTGGACGCCCGGGTCTCGGCATTACCCTCAATATCAACGGGGAACGCAAATTTCTCGCCGGTTCGCACGGACAGTCCGGACAGCTCACTGTAAACGGCAAACCAACGTTGTTCAGCGATTCGGTGAGTGAAGGCGATGTCATTCTGGTTGAGAAAGGCTCCGATGGTTGCAGCCCCAATCCCTGTCTTGCCGAGTTGGTCGAACTGCCGGCGCCGTTCCCGGTCCACATCGAAGGCAAACCCTATCAGGTACGTCCGCTGATTTTCGTGAACGATAAGATCGCTACCGCCGAACAGAAACTATGCGACCGGGATCAGGTTGTCTGGAGTCCGGCGGATATTGTTGACCGGGTTTTCCGCTCGGTCCGCTACGAACTGGAATCGAAACGCTTTCAGTATGTTGTAAATGAAATGGAACGCACTTATTCGGTCTGGCCAACCTTCGTCGTGAACGGGCGGCCCGCCGAAGCAACAACCGCTGTTTCACCCGGCGACCAGTTGACGCTGATTCCGCCAACGACCCCCGATCTTGGCAAAGTGATCGGGTTCTGCGAGCAGGATATCGAGCCGATCGAAGTCATCTTCAATGGAATTACCTGCAGCGTTCCCACCCGGCGCTATAGCCTGACCTTGAACGGGAATGCCGCCAACCTGACCGATCCGGCGCCGGATGGCAGCACGATCGAGTTCACGCTGTCCCAAAGCAGCCAACCCACGCTGGCCGATGTCCTGCTGGCTGCTGAATTCAACCCGGGCGACCTGCCGGCTGTCGGCGGCGTCGCGGTGGTTGTCAACAACAAGGTCGCCGAATATACCGCGATCGTTAAGAACGGCGACAAAATCGATATCGTAACCAAAGAACCGCCAAAACAATAATTGGACGAAAAAAAGCAGGCCTTTTATTGACCTGCTTTTTTCGCCCAGTCATGCCGGGTCAGGTTGCAAGGATACCGACAGAGACCTAGCACAGGGTCTTCAGAGTCCCGGCATCTTGTTGCTCCCTCTTTGCTATTGATTATACCACAAACTTTCTCGATTGTAGTGTAAACTTTTGATTAAAATAGTTATTTTTTTATTTTTAATGTAAAGGCGGGGACACAATGCCAAACCAAACTTTACGCAAGGTTGCCTTGGTAACCGGCGGTGGCACCGGAATCGGCCGCGCAATTTCACTGGCTCTGGCCGCCTTGTCGATCGATGTGGCTGTCAACTACTCCCGTTCGCAGCAGGAAGCGCTGGATACTGCTGCGGCAATCGAAAAAATCGGCGGCAAAGCGCTCACAGTGCAGGCCAATGTTGCCAACGACACAGAAGTCCGTGCAATGGTACAGACTGTTGTCGAACAGTTCGGCCAACTGGATTATGT
>CAYLSL010000076.1:0-9576 GCA_964386615.1 uncultured Veillonellaceae bacterium | reverse complement strand
CCCTTACCGACCATGGCAACATGTACGGCGCGGTAGAGTTCTTTAAACAGGCCCGTAAACATGGCATCCGTCCTATTATCGGCTGCGAGGTCTATATTGCGCCCCGCAGCCGTTTTGACAAAGTGGCGGGCGAAGGCGAAGCCTATTACCACCTTGTTTTGCTGGCCGAGACGCAGGCGGGATACAGCCAGTTGGTGGAACTGGTTTCGCGGGCCTATACGGAAGGATTTTATTACAAACCACGCATTGACAAGGAACTACTGTCCGAGCACCATGAAGGGTTGATCGGACTTAGCGCCTGTATCGCCGGTGAGATTCCCTCACTGCTGCTAAAAGGCGATGAACAGGCTGCCACGGCTGCAGCGCAAGAATATGTCGATATCTTTGGACAGGACAACTTTTTTATTGAGATTCAGGACCATGGAATTCCGGAACAGCAGGAAGTAAATCCGCAGTTGGTCAAATTGGCCCGTAAGATGGGGATCGGACTGGTTGCAACCAACGATATTCACTATATTGACCGTGAAGATGCCGATGCGCATGATGTATTGCTTTGCATTCAGACGGGCAAGTGCGTCGAAGACACTGCCCGAATGCGGTTTCCTTCACCGGAATTCTATCTCAAGACGCATGGTGAGATGGCGCAGTTGTTTCCCGAATATCCGGAAGCGCTGAGCAATACCTGCCGCATTGCCGAACGTTGTCAGGTCGAATTTGAGTTCGGCCAATTGCATTTGCCGCAATTTCCTGTACCTGAGGGCGAAAATGCGGACGGATTTTTACGCGGACTATGCGAGGCAGCGCTGTCGGAACGCTATCCGAATGCGGCGCCGGAGGTTCGCCAGCGATTGGATTTCGAACTGTCTGTAATCCAGACAATGGGTTTCTCGAGTTATTTTCTGATAGTCTGGGATTTTGTCCGTTTCGCCCGTGAAAACAAGATTCCGGTAGGACCGGGCCGTGGTTCGGCAGCCGGCAGTATCGTAGCCTATTTGCTCAAGATCACCAATATTGACCCCTTGAAATACGGATTGCTGTTCGAGCGGTTCTTAAATCCCGAACGGGTCACGATGCCGGATATTGACATCGATTTCTGCTATGTCCGGCGCGGCAGGATCATCGAATATGTTGCTGAAAGATATGGCAGCGATCATGTGGCGCAGATCATTACTTTTGGTACCATGGCGGCCCGGGCCGCCATCCGCGATGTCGGTCGCGCCCTCAACGTATCGTTTGGCGAAGTGGATCGGATCGCGAAACTGGTGCCCACAGTATTGAATATTACATTGAAAGATGCACTGGCGATGAGCCAGGAATTGAAACGGTTATACGAAGAAGACCAAACAGCCCGCAAAGTCCTTGATATTGCCATGTCCCTGGAAGGACTGCCACGGCATGCATCCACCCATGCCGCCGGACTGGTGATTGCCAAGGATTCGTTGAACTGCCAGGTTCCAGTGCAGAATTCGGCAGACGGCTTTATTACCACCCAGTTTGACAAGGACTGCATAGAAGAAATCGGTTTCCTCAAGATGGATTTATTGGGTCTGCGTACACTGACGGTGATTGGTGATACGATTGAGTTGGTCCGCACCCATCGGGGCATTGACATCGATATTGATTCTATCCCGTTGGAAGACCCGGCAACCTGCGCGATGCTGTCACGTGGTGAAACAGTGGGAGTTTTTCAGATGGAATCCGGCGGCATGACCAATCTGGTCAAGGAGTTGCGTCCGGAGCGGTTTGATGACCTGATTCCCCTGGTGGCTTTGTATCGTCCCGGACCGCTGAACAGCGGCATGGTCGAGGATTTTGTCCGGGGGCGGCATGGCACAAAAAAATCAGTTTATCAACACCCGCTGCTGGAACCAATTTTAGCCGATACCTTCGGTGTAATCCTTTATCAGGAACAAGTCATGCAGATTGCCTCCGTTATGGGCGGATTTACTCTGGGGCAGGCGGATTTGCTGCGCCGGGCCATGGGAAAGAAAAAACATGATGTGCTGGCAGCGCAGCGGGAACGGTTTCTGGCCGGAGCGACCGAGCGGGGCGTAACATTGCCGGTTGCCAACGAAGTGTTCAGTCTGATGGAAAAGTTTGCCGACTACGGATTCAATAAATCGCACAGCGCTGCCTACGCGCTGGTGGCTTATCAGACTGCGTATTTAAAGGCGCATTACCCGGCGGAATTCATGGCTGCCATGTTGACCAGCGTTATGGGGGAAAGTGATCGGGTCGGCTATTTTATTGAAGAATGTCGCAAGCACGGAATTAAAATCCTGCCGCCAAATATCAATCGTAGTGGGTTGAGTTTTTCCGTTGAAGACTCAGCCATCCGATTTGGCCTGGCGGGGGTGAAAAATGTCGGGGAAGGCGCGATTGAAAGTATTGTTTCCGCACGGAAAAATGGAGAATTCAAATCGTTAGTCGATTTTTGCGAACGGATCGATATGCGTTTGGTCAACAAGAGGGTATTGGAGAGCCTGATCAAAGCCGGTGCATTTGACTGGACCGGCCTGCGGCGGTCTCAATTGCTGGCGGTTTGTGAGCAGGCAGTGGAGCTGGCGGTTGCCCGGCAACGCGACAAGAACAACGGTCAGATGGGACTGTTTGGCGAAGAACAGCTCGACAGCATCAACGAGCTGAGAATCCCTGCTATGGATGAATTGCCCAAGGCGCAGATTTTGGCGATGGAAAAAGAGATGACCGGATTTTTCGTTACCGGCCATCCTTTGGATGCTTTCCGTGAACACCTGAAAGGTGTGTCTAAAATTGGGACGCTTTTGTCCAAAGAGTGTACAGATAACCAGTCAGTTCAAATCGGCGGCTTGGTGACTGCGGCCAAACGAATTCCCACCAAGAATGGTGACACGATGTGTTTTGTTACGCTAGAGGATTTTACCGGATCGGTGGAAGTGATCGTGTTTCCCCGGACCTTTGAACGTGCGGGTCCAATGTTGGTTCCCGATCTGCCGGTTCTTGTCGGCGGGCGGGTCAGTATTACCGATGACAAAGTGAAAGTGATCGCTGACACTGTCTCGCCGCTTGGACAACAAAAGACAAGAGAGGTCCGCCTGCGTATTCGCAAGGATCAGGAAACCCCGGATGTGTTTGAGCAACTGAAGCAGACCTTTACGGCCTGCAAGGGAGAAGCAACAGTGTATCTTCAACTGGTTGATCAGGGGCGAGTGATCAAAACCGAGAAAAATTTTTGGGTCAACCCTTCTACAGCAACAATAAAAAAACTGGAGGCAATTCTCGGTCCGGGGTCGGTTCAGCTGGCATGAAACTTGCATAAATGTAAAGACAATGACTTGAATTAATATTACATGGAAAGGGGATAGTTTACATGAAAGAAGTCGTCATCGTCAGTGCAGTGCGCACACCAATCGGTTCCTTCAACGGAGGACTGGCCTCGTTTTCCGCTGCAGAATTGGGAGCCATGACCATTGCTGAGGCTGTAAAAAGAGCGCAGGTAAAGCCGGATCAGGTTGATGAGGTTATTTTTGGTAATGTCCTACAGGCAGGACTGGGACAAAATGTTGCACGGCAGTGCGCAATTAAAGCAGGAATCCCTGATGTCGCCCCTTCATTCACCGTTAACAAGGTCTGCGGATCCGGTCTCAAGACTGTCAATCTGGCAGCGCAGGCGTTAATGGCCGATGATGCGGAGATTATCGTTGCCGGTGGAACCGAGAGCATGTCGCAGGCGCCTTACGTAATGGACAGCAAAGCTCGCTGGGGCTATCGCATGGGCAACGCAAAACTTATTGATGTGATGATCCAGGATGGATTATGGTGCGCATTCAATGATTACCACATGGGAATCACTGCTGAAAATGTCGCCGCTAAATTTAATGTAACACGCGAAGCGCAAGATCAATTGGCTTTTGAATCCCAGACCAAAGCAGTTAAAGCGATTGATGGCGGCTGCTTTAAACAGGAGATTTTGCCCGTCGTAATCAAAGGAAAAAAAGGCGACATCGTTTTTGATACGGATGAATATCCCAAACGGGATGCTGCACTGGATAAACTGGCTGCACTGAAACCGGCGTTCAAGAAAGACGGGACCGTGACTGCTGGTAATGCATCGGGAATTAACGACGGATCGGCAGCCCTTGTGCTGATGACCGCCGACAAGGCAAAAGCTCTGGGACTCAAGCCGTTGGCAAAAATCCTCGGTTATGGTTCCGGCGGTGTAGATCCCTCGATCATGGGCATGGGACCGGTTCCGGCAACCCGCAAGGCACTGGCCAAAGCCGGACTCAAAGTGGAAGACCTCGACCTGATTGAAGCCAACGAAGCGTTTGCGGCCCAGTTCCTGGCCGTTGGCAATGAGCTTGGTTGGGCGAAAGAAAAAGTGAACGTCCATGGCGGCGCGATTGCTCTCGGACATCCGATTGGCGCCAGCGGCGCCCGGATTCTGGTCACATTGCTGCACGCACTGCAACAGCGTGACAAAAAAATCGGTCTGGCCACATTATGTATCGGTGGCGGACAGGGTTGCGCAACGATCATCGAACGGTTATAATATGCATTGAGAAACATTTCACAAAGTCAGCGAACTCTGCACCGGAAGCAGGAGCTGCTTCCGGTGCAGCTGTTTTTGGCCCAAAGTAAAAATTTAAATGTAAATGAAAGGGGTTTTTACAAGTGAGTTTCGAATTGACGGAAGACCAAAAAATGATGCAGAAGATTGCCCGGGATTTTGCCGAAAAAGAAGTTGCTCCTGGCGCCGAAGAACGCGACGAACATGAGAGTTTTTCCCGCCCACTTTATGATGCGATGGCTGGCCTGGGCCTGACCGGAATTTGTTTTCCTGAGCAGTATGGCGGAGCTGACGGAGATGTGTTAAGCTATATTCTAGCAATTGAAGAAATTTCTAAAGCAGATTCAGGACTGGGGATTGCCCTGTCTGCTACGGTTTCGCTTTGCGCATGGCCGATCTTCGCTTACGGCACGGAAGAGCAGAAACAAAAATATCTGAAACCACTGGCGGAAGGCGAGAAAATGGGCGCGTTCGGCCTGACTGAGCCGAATGCCGGTACGGACGCATCCGGACAACAATCCGTTGCGGTGCTGAACGGCGACCATTATGTACTGAATGGCAGCAAGATTTTCATCACTAACGCCGGCGAAGCCGAGACTTATATTGTTTTTGCGATGACCGACAAGTCGAAAGGCGTTAAAGGCATTTCCGCCTTTATACTGGAAAAAGGAATGCCGGGCTTTACTTTTGGCAAAAAAGAACACAAAATGGGGATTCGTTCCTCCCAGACCATGGAATTGATTTTCCAGGATGTGAAAGTCCCGCTGGATCAAATGCTGGGTAAAGAAGGCGAAGGCTTCAAAATTGCCATGTCGACCCTTGACGGCGGCCGCATTGGCGTAGCTGCCCAGGCGCTTGGCATTGCCACAGCTGCTTTGGATTTTGCCGTAAAATACTCGAAAGAACGCGTTCAGTTCGGCAAACCGATTTCCGCCAATCAGGCGATTTCCTTCATGCTGGCCGATATGGCGACCAAAGTTGAAGCGGCTCGTTTGTTGACCTACCAGGCAGCGGCATTCAAAGATGCTCACAAACCGTATTCCAAGGAAGCGGCGATGGCAAAACTGTTTGCTTCCGATGCTGCGATGGAAGTCACCACTGATGCCGTACAGGTTCTTGGCGGTTATGGCTACAGCAGAGAATATCCTTGCGAGCGTTACATGCGGGATGCGAAAATCACCCAGATCTACGAAGGGACTAACCAGGCGCAGCGCATGGTCATTGGCGGCGCAGTGCTTCGGTAAGCACATACAACTTAAAAACGAGGAGGAATCCAATCAATGGAAATTGTGGTCTGTGTCAAGCAAGTGCCTGACACAACGGAAGTCAAAATTGACCCGGTAAAGAACACGTTGATCAGAGAAGGAGTTCCCAGTATCGTCAATCCCTTCGACAAAATCGCGGTGGAAGTGGCGCTGCAACTCCGGGAAAAACATGGCGGCAAAGTGAAAGTGATCTCGATGGGACCACCGCAGGCGGCTGATGCGTTGAAAGAGTGCCTGGCAATGGGAGCGGATGAGGCTCTTCTCATCAGCGACCGGGCCTTTGGCGGCGCCGATACGCTGGCTACCGCTTATGCACTGTCCACTTCGATTGAGAAGATGGGACCCGTAGATCTGATCATTTGCGGCAAACAGGCGATTGATGGCGATACAGCCCAAGTCGGACCTGGTATTGCCGAAAACCTTGGCATGCCCCAGATCACCTATGCTGCAAAAATTGAAATTAACGGCGACACGATCAAGGTGGATCGCGAACATGATGACGGCTACGAAATCATGGAGACGAAACTGCCTGTTATGGTTACTGTCGTCAAATCGATTGCCGAACCGCGTTTCCCTACAGTTAAGGGAACGATGAAGGCGAATCGTACCCAGATTCCGGTCTGGACTGCAGCCGACATTGCGGCCGATGAAAAGCGAATCGGCATGCCCGGCTCGCCGACCCAGGTACGTCGGATCTTTACGCCGACCCAGCGGAGCCAGGGTCAGCTGATTCAGGAAGAAACTGCGCAACAATCGGTAGCGAAGCTGATGCAACTGCTCGGCGACGCGAAAATAATTTGAGGCAAGGAGGAACAATGAAATGGCTGTAATTGTCAATCAGGAAAAATGCATTGGTTGCGGCGCCTGTGTTCCGAGTTGCCCGTTTGGCGCGATCGAAATGCGGGGCGACAAAGCCTATATCACGGAAGCTTGCACGATGTGCGGCGCCTGTATTTCCGTTTGTCCGGTGGAAGCGATTTACCGCGAGGAAATCGAACGCAACGTGGCAATGGATAAAACCGAGTACAAGGGCGTCTGGGTGTTTATTGAACAATCGCATGGTGAAATCAAGGGCGTAGCGCATGAACTGCTTGGCGAAGGCCGCAAATTGGCTGACGAACTGGGCGAAGAACTGGCCGGCGTTCTCATTGGCAATGGCGTGGAAGCACAAGCCAAAGAAGTTTTTGCCAGCGGCGCTGACAAGGTATACTTGGTGGAAGGCCCCGAATATGACCACTACAACACCGAAGCCTACACCGTGGCGTTTGTCGATCTGATCCAAAAATACAAACCGACGGCAATTTTGGTCGGTGCGACCAACGATGGCCGCGATCTCGGACCCCGCGTGGCGGCCCGTGTACGGACCGGTCTTTGTGCCGACTGCACCAATCTGAGCATTGATGCAGAAACCAAATTGGTTCTCTGGACTCGTCCGGCGTTTGGCGGCAATATCATGGCCGACATTCTCTGCCCGGAACATCGTCCGCAAATGGGTACCGTCCGGCCGAAGGTCTTCAAAAAGCCGGTGCCCGACTATAGCCGTACCGGTGAAATCATTAAGGTTGCCAGCAAAGTGAAAGAAGCGGACCTCAAAGTCAAACTGCTGGAAGTTTTGGCAGTTTGCACTTCCAACTGCAAGTTGGAAGAAGCGGATATCATTGTTTCGGGTGGCCGCGGCCTTGGCAAACCGGAGAATTTTGCAGCGGTCGAAGCTCTGGCGGAAGCCATGGGCGGCGCTGTCGGCGCTTCGCGTGCAGCCGTTGACGCTGGCTGGAAGCCTGCGTTGCACCAGGTCGGTCAAACGGGAAAAACTGTAGGACCGAAAATCTATATTGCCTGCGGTATTTCCGGTGCGATCCAGCATCTGGCCGGAATGTCGTCCTCGGATACCATCATTGCGATCAACAAGGATGCCGATGCGCCGATCTTTAAAGTGGCGGATTATGGAATCGTTGGTGACGTGATGGAAGTGTTGCCGCTATTGACGGCGGAGTTCGCCAAATATCGGGCAGCCTGCAAGTAGAAACTGACTTTCGTTAAGAACTGTCCGGCGGATTATATTTTAATCCAAGGGGCAGTTCTTATTACAACAAGATGTGAATGTTTTCACAAAAAATGCGCAAACAGAATGGAGGAAGAAAAATGGTCAGAGATGTAGCGTTTGTTGATATTAAAGTAGGTGACACCGCCAGCATGGCGAAAACGGTGACCGAGTTTGATGTGTACTCCTTCGCCGGAGTGACCGGTGATTTTAATCCGGTGCATATCAACAATGAATTTGCCAAAACAACCATGTTTAAAGAACGAATTGCTCATGGCATGTTGTCGGCCGGCTTTATTTCGGCGGTACTGGGAACGGCTCTGCCGGGCCAAAACACGATTTACCTGGGTCAGGAACTGCAGTTCAAAGCCCCGGTCAAAATTGGCGACACCGTTACGGCTACAGTGGAAGTTATCGAGAAGATCGAGGCGAAAAACCGCTTGATCCTGCGGACCACCGTTACCAATCAAGATGGTGTGCTGGTGACAGACGGCAAAGCGACTGTGATGAAAAAATAACAGAACAACCTGCTCCAGTGAACTAAATCGTCTCAAAAAAAGACTGTGTGAATCAAAAGATTCACACAGTCTTTTTAGTTATTGCTAGTATTGTTTGCTGTGGTACTGTTTACACCAGACCGGTAATCGCATGGAATGCGATCATGACGAAGCTCATGGCTACAGTAACAACAACGGTGATCATACCGATATCAACATAGGATTCTTTGTGTGTCATGCCGCAAACGGCCAGCAGGGTGATAACCGCACCATTGTGAGGCAGGCTGTCTAGACCGCCGCAGGCAAGCGAAGCAATACGATGCAGCATTTGGGGATCCAGACCGACTTGGTTGGCCCATTCGAGCCAAGGTTTGGCCATGGCGCCGAGCGCGATGGACATACCGCCGGAAGCAGAACCGGTGATACCAGCCAGGATATTAACGGTAACGGCTTCGGAGACCAGCGGCGAATTGCCGATCTTGATGCCGAGCAGGAAGGTGGAGATTGTTTTGAATCCGGGCAACGAGGCGATAACGTTGCCGTAACCAACCTCGGAAGCGGTGTTCATGATCGCCAGCAGCGAACCAATCGCGCCGGCGTTGATTGCTTTGGCCATGGTCATGCCTTTGGGCATCGACTTGTAGCCGATGGCAATCGCAGCGCCGATACCGACGACCAGGGCAATGATCAGCGACCAGATACCGAGAACATTTTTCACGCCAGGGGCCATCAACGGCGTCGGTTTGCCCAAGATGGCAATCAGTTGTTTCATCAGATCCGGATCAAAATTGACGAAGAAGGTGACGAAATAGTTGACGGCAACAACCAGAATCAACGGAACGATGGACAGAACCGGCGAAGGCAGATTCGAGAAGTCCATGTTGGGATCCGGCTCGTTGAGGGTATGTTTGCCATAACCCTCGCCACGTGCCCTGGCGACGCTCAAGCGGTATTTGAACCACAGAACGGTACAGGCAAAGATGGCAACGGAGGCAACAATACCGGTCACGGGAGCGGCATAAGCCGTGGTGCCATAGAAGTTGGTCGGAATAATGTTTTGGATTTGCGGGGTTCCCGGAATAGCAGTCATGGTGATTGTGAAGGAACCGGCGGCGATTGCGCCAGGAATGAAGCGCTTGGGAATGTCGGCTTCTTTGAACAGGTTGGCCGCGAACGGATAGATCGCGAACACAACGACGAACAGGCTGATGCCGCCGAATGTCA
>CAYLSL010000075.1:0-9614 GCA_964386615.1 uncultured Veillonellaceae bacterium | reverse complement strand
TTCCCTTCTATTTTGGACCATTATCCCCGATGTTGTTAAATATTAAAACAGGGTACAGGGGAATAACAAAACGTCCGCAATCAGATTTGGTATATGTTTGCTGCAAACTTACAACTGTCATAGCCAGATGTGAGAAATGGTGCTTTACTGATGGTCATGCCAAAGATGCCATAACCGATTTTTACAATTCCACTAAGGATTTAAACCAGGTTGACTGGACGATGGTGAAAGAAAGATATTGGAATAACAATGAAAATGACTTTGACCGAATGCGACGGAAACAAGCTGAATTTTTAGTTTATAATCATGTTCCGGTTTCATCTATTAAGGTTATAATTGCGTATAATGAGGAAAGAACAAGACATGTCGAAGAATTAACCGAAAGACTTGGACTTGATATTGAAGTTCATTTTGATAAAGAACATAAATTTTACTACTAATGATAAAATATGTAAAGGGAAATTTATTGGAAGCGAAATCACAGGCTTTAATAAATACCGTAAATACAGTTGGGGTAATGGGAAAGGGAATTGCTTTGCAGTTTAAGGAAGCATTTCCTTTAAATTACAAAAAATACATTGATGCATGCAAGGCTAAATGGCTGCAACCCGGAAAGTTATTGGTGGTAAATGAAAAAACGTTAGATGGCAATCGCGTGATTATTAACTTTCCGACCAAAACTGAATGGTTTCAAAAGTCGAAGTATGATTACATTGAATCAGGATTAGCTGCCTTGGTTGAAGAATTAAAAAAAGGGGAAATTAAAAGCATTGCAATTCCACCTCTTGGTTGTGGAAATGGGGGATTGAAATGGGATAGAGTAAAATCATTAATTGAAAAACACCTTGGTTCGTTTACTGATATTGAAATTACTATTTACGAACCAAATGAAGCTGTAAAAGAGATTCTGAAGAAACAGGAGAGTGCTAAAGAAGCAAAACTAACACCGGCAAGGGCAATGTTGTTGTATTCTCTGTTTTACTATGAAACACTGGGGGAACCAAGTAGTGTATTTGTTGCAAATAAACTTGCCTGGTTTTTACAACGATTGGGTGAAAAATTACGTTTGAAATTTGAAGCAAGTCATTATGGCCCATATTCGGTTCAGGTTGCTCATTTATTATACAATGTTAACGGAGTTTATTTAAAAGGGCTGGAGCAGATGACTATAAAAGCTTTTGAACCATTGGAATTGCAGTATGATAAGGTAAAAGAATTAAGCGATTATGTTCGTACAGAGTTAACTCTTGAACAGCAAACGAGGCTAAAAAAACTAATTAGATTGATAAATGGATTTCAATCTTCTTTATCGCTTGAAGTATTAGCCACAGTTGATTATATAAAAAAGGAAAAGAAAACCAACGAAGAACAGGTGATTA
This sequence comes from uncultured Veillonellaceae bacterium, assembly GCA_964386615.1. Classification (GTDB taxonomy): domain Bacteria; phylum Bacillota; class Negativicutes; order UBA1444; family UBA1444; genus UBA1444. Next base: position 8,235 of record CAYLSL010000075.1, on the reverse strand, counting down.
TACAGGAGATTTATGATTGGTCGGACCGTAAGAGAAATCTGTTTCAGGAAAAATACATAAGAAAGGCGATAAATCATTTAAACGAATACAGTGGACAAATGCTAAACGCATAATAACATGTCCTTTAACGAACTCAACAGCACAGAATATTTTATCATTCACCGGCTTACCGGGGTGAATCTGAATGCAGCACACGGAAATGTTGTTCAGGAAGGACCAGTGGAATACGAGGGTGTAAAATGGAAATACATACAGCCCGAATTGCTACCGCGTCAGATTACCGAGGTGTTTGTTGAGAAAGAACTTCGGGCAGCGCTTTGCCGCCTGAATCCAGATATCGAAGCCAATCCGGAAAAAGCCGATGAAGTGATTCACAAACTCCGGGCAATTCTGATTACGGTAAATAATGTGGGTTTGGTGCGGGCCAACGAGGAATTTGCCCGGTGGCTGCGCAACGAAGTCACACTCCCGATTGGCAAAAACAACGAGCATGTGGCCGTTCGCCTCATCGATTATGAAGTGCTGAAAAACAACAGTTTTGTGCTGACTAACCAGTTCAGGTTACAGGCCCGTGAAGTAAAAATCCCCGATATTGTATTATTTGTCAACGGAATCCCGCTGGTAGTGGGCGAGGCCAAAACTCCTGTCCGCCCGGCTGTTTCGTGGTTCGATGCAGCTCACGACATTCATGTTATTTACGAAAATACCATTCCGCAATTGTTTGTTCCCAATGTATTTTCGTTTGCCACCGAGGGAAAAGAACTGTTTATCGGTGGAGTGAGAACGCCCCTTGAATTTTGGGCTCCGTGGCGTATTGAAGACGATAAGGATGAGTTAAGCCAGGTTTTCGGACTAAACGATGTTGCCGGTCAATTGACTCATCTGCTAAAACCCTCCACGCTGCTCGATATTTTGCAATATTATACAGTTTACGCCACCAACAGCAAAAAGAAAAAAATTAAGGTGGTCTGCCGCTATCAGCAATACGAAGGCGCCAATGCCATTGTGGGAAGAGTCAAAGAGGGGGTAATTAAAAAAGGATTAATCTGGCATTTTCAGGGGTCGGGAAAATCGCTGCTGATGTTGTTTGCTGCCCAGAAACTGCGCAAACAGCAGGATTTGCATAACCCGACAGTGATTATTGTGGTTGACCGTGTTGATTTGGACACACAGATAACAGCCACATTCAATACCGCCGAAGTGCCCAATATGGTTACCACCGACAGCATAAAAGAATTGCACAAACTGCTTGAAGCTGATACACGCAAAATCATCATCACAATGGTGCACAAGTTCAAAGATGCTTATGCTGACATGAACAAACGGGGAAACATTATTGTGATGGTGGACGAGGCTCACCGGACTCAGGAAGGTGATTTGGGGCGGAAAATGCGCAACGCCTTGCCCAATGCTTTTCTGTTTGGACTAACCGGAACCCCCATTAACAAAGCAGACAAAAATACATTCTGGGCTTTTGGGGCAGAACAGGACAGTGGTGGTTACATGAGCCGATATACTTTTCAGGAAAGCATTCGCGATAATGCCACACTGCCTCTGCATTTCGAACCACGTCTGCCTGATTATCATATCGACAAGGAAGGGCTGGATGTGGCTTTTAAAGAATTGGCCAACGACCTGAGCGAAGAAGACCGCAATAAATTAAGCAAGAAAGCTGCAAACATGGCAGTGTTTTTAAAATCGCCAGAACGCGTAAATACAATTGTTTCCGACATTGTGGAGCACTTTAAATTGCATGTTGAACCGGAAGGTTTAAAAGCCATGATTGTAACGCCCGACCGGTATGCCTGTATTCAATACAAAGAAGGTTTAGACAAACTAATTGACAGTGAAGCCAGCGAAGTAGTTATTAGTTCATCGGCCAACGACGATTATGAGTTCAAAGAGAAATGGGCGATGGACAAAGACCAGCAGGAAAAAGTGGTTGAGAAATTTAATGATACCGATTCACCCCTGAAATTTCTGATTGTGACTGCCAAACTTCTCACAGGTTTTGATGCACCGGTTCTGCAAACCATGTATCTTGACAAATCGTTAAAAGACCATACGCTGCTGCAAGCCATTTGCCGCACAAACCGGCTGTTTCCGAATAAAACATTCGGTAGGATTGTTGATTATTTCGGAGTGTTTGACGATACAGCCAAAGCGCTTGCCTTTGATGAAGAAAGCGTAAAATTGGTTATTTCCAATTTACAGGAGTTAAAAGACAAACTGCCGGAATGGATGAAAAAATGTTTGTCTCATTTCCCGGATGTTGACAGGAATATTGCCGGTTTTGAAGGACTGTTAAAAGCACAGGATTGCATCAACGACAATGAAAAAAGAGATGCTTTTGCCAGAGATTTCAGCAGCCTCACCAAATTATGGGAAGCGCTTTCTCCCGACCCGGTACTGAATCAGTTTCAAAAAGATTACAAATGGTTATCGCAGGTTTATATTTCGGTCAAACCAGGCTCTGATGATAATGGTCGTCTGCTTTGGCACGCCCTGGGTGCACAGACAACTGCTTTAATTCACGAGCACATTCATGTTTCGGGTATCAATCAGGATATGGAAGAAATGGTTTTGGATGCTGAAGTGATTGATGAACTGATGAACAAAAAGGACCCGAAGCAGGCTGAGAAAGTGATGAAGATTCTTGTCAGCAGGCTGCATAAACATGGCAATAATCCAATTTTTAAACGATTGAGTGAACGGCTTGAAGCCATTCGCGACAAAGCCGAAAAAGGATTGATTAGCTCCATCGAATTTATCAAGGAACTCTGTCAGTTAGCCAAAGAAACTTTACAGGCTGAAAAAGGCGTTGAACCGGTTGCTGAACAGAAAAACGCCAAATCGGCTTTAACAGAATTATTTCTTGAACTGAAAACCGACACCACTCCTGCCATTGTTGAACGAATCGTCAACGACATTGACGAAATTGTAAAAGTCGTACGATTCGACGGCTGGCAAAACTCCACGGTTGGAGAGCGCGAAGTGAAACGGGAACTTCGTAAAATTCTCTGGACAAAATACCAAATCAAAGACGAAGATTTGTTTAACCGGGCTTATGATTATATAAGGGAATATTATTAGTTCTATCTCTTTATTACGAAAAGATTTGCATTTAGTATAAACAGAAGTATTTCCTTTTTGAGTTTGTTTTTTAAATATAGCCACCATCCAACTGCCATTCAACCGCTGAACCCCGCGTAGAATCTCAACTTTCTTCAAATGAGAGAGAAAGGCTAAATTTATTTACAAAATATTCGACAAAATAATTGACTTTTGTTTTCGAATATTGTAACTTGACTATCGGAATATTCCAATAAAACTAAACCATGTTTGAGATTCTTATGTCTACAGTTCAGGAAACGGGTCACGACAAAAATGTGGCCCTCTTTCAGGGGATGGTTACCGTATGTGTATCGTACGGGACAAGCTATAACCCGTCGCGCGATGCGTTAAAAGTATCGGCGCTTAACGAAATGGTTGCCATGGCACGGCAAACCATCACCAACTACCACGAAGTGGTTGCACTACTCAAAAAGGCGAAAGCCGAAAGGGAAATTGCCTACAAGGCCCTTAGCCCGTTAACTACCCGCCTGATTATGTCGCTCCGCTCATCGGGCTCAGCCAAAAGGTTCGACGAGATGGCCCAGTCGTATAGCCGTAAAATTAGGGGGATGCGCCTGTCGAAAAAAGCTACCGAACCCGAGGTGCAGTCGCTCTCGGCCGATGTCGTTGCCCCTAAAAGCATTTCGGCTTCACAAATGAGTTTCGACAACCGCCTCGAAAATTTCGACAAGTTTGTCCAGTTCCTTTCGTTGATCCCTGAATTTAATCCCAACGAAAACGAACTGAAAATCAGCGAGCTGTTTATCCGCCGCGACCAACTGCGTATGTTGAACGACAGTGTGCTCGAACTGACCAGCGAATGCGACAGGCTTAGGATGATGCGTAATGTGATGCTTTACAAACCTGTTGTGGGAATGCTCGATATTTCGCTCGATGTCAAATCCTATGTCCGATCGGTATTTGGGGGAAGCAGCGAGCAGGTAAAACGTTTGGCCAAATACAACCTGCGTGGCAGCAGGATGACCTTTGGTGAAGAGTTGCCTGCCACTGAACCGGCACCTTTGTAAATCGTAACCAAATTATTGTTCCTCAGCCATCGTCATTAACAGTTTCGCCTATCCGCGTTGCACCTTCTGTTCGACAATTAACGGCTTTGTATTTTTATCATGTCGCTAATTGACGGAGAATTGTTTCTACTTGTACCGACATTTGCCAAACTTGCAACGATAATTAGGGTAGATACAGGCTGTTATAGACGATGGCTTTGTTATTTCAGACGAGAAATAGACAAATAATGGCTATTTATCGGTACAATAAAGCTATTTGCAAATACAATCAGACTACTTGTCAATACAATGAAGCTAGTCAAAATTACATTTACCCGATTTGTTTCTACAATTTCCAATGTGTACAATACAATGTTGCGATGAATAATGATAGAATTGCGATGGATAATCATATAAAGCTAATTGCACAAAGAAGAAACAAATGATTACAACAATAAATTGCGATGGAAAAATGCAAAGAGGAGTTTGCAATACATATTTATTCCTTTGCACAACAAAAAGAGTGACCCGCAGAAAAAATAGTGCCGTTGGAAAACAATAAAGCCTTAGGAGCACTACAAAAACGGGCACGGTAAGTTTGTCGATACGCGATGCCATTTCGTGTACAACCCAATTGGATTCGCTTATCTCTCCCTGCCCCCGGTATAGGCACGGGGCAAAATGACGAAGGGTTTACCGCTGCTAAAATATCGATACCTAAAAACAAATGATGGTCGGGTGCCATAGGCAAACGCTGGATTGGGAACCCATTTTTTGGCTTTTGCCGCTCTTATCACCCCAGGCTGAGGGGTAGCCTCCCGATTGTATTTGGCCAAAATAAAACAGCCATGCAAGGATAATCCTGCATGGCTGTTTGGGTAGGATATTGAATGATTATCGGACAATAAAGGTAACTGTGCTGCGGATATCGCGTGAGGAGGAACCAACCTGTATCTCGTACTGGCCGGGGGGCACTTCCCATTTCTGCAACTGCTCGTTGTAATAAGCCAAATCGGCCACCGGGATTTCAATCTGTACAGCCTGCTCTTCGGCGGGGGCCAGGTTTACTTTGGCAAACCCTTTCAGCTCTTTGTTGGCTTTGGCCACCTTGGGCTGGGTGTCGCGCAGATAAAACTGCACCACTTCGGCTCCGCCCTTTTGCCCGCTGTTGGTCAGGCGCAGGCTTACGCTGATGGTATCGGACGGACTATATTCGGTCTGATCGATCATGGCTCTTCCGTAGGTGAAGGTGGTGTAGGAGAGGCCATGGCCAAAGCAGTAGAGCGGATCGATGTTTTTGGTGTCGAACCAGCGGTAACCTACCAAAATATCTTCGAGATAGGCGACCTTTTTATCGTCGCCCGGGAAGGCTTGCATGGCATGGGCGGGCGAGTCTTCCAGTTTTTTGGGAAGGGTAAAGGGCAGTTTGCCCGAGGGGTTTATATTGCCCAACACCACATCGGCTATCGCATTGCCCCCTTCGGAGCCGTTAAACCAGCTCCAGACAATGGCAGGGGCCGTTTCGTTAACCAGACGGAGGTCGTAAGGGGCACCGGCAATCAGCACCACCACGGTCTTCGGATTGGCTTTTACCACTGCCTCGATAAGCGCTTCCTGTGCAAACGGCAGACGGATATCCTTCCGGTCGACCGATTCTGATTCGACACTACGGTTCGAACCGGCAATTACTATCGCATAGTCTGACGACTTGGCAATATCGACCGCTTCGCGAATCAACGCTTCGTCGACTGTATAATCGACTTCGCGCCCAAAATGAAAGAATTCATTCTTTCCCGGAAGATATTTCTCGCGGTAGCCCTGTGCGTAGCGCAGCGCGATACCATTGCCCAACCTGTTTTTGAAGCCTTCGAGCGGGGTCACCTCGTAGCGGGCTTTTACCCCGGCGCCAAAGCCGCCCTGTGCAAATTTCGAAGTGGCATTGTCGCCAATAATGGCGATACTTTTAATGCCCGACTGGTTGACCGGCAACAGTTGCCCGTCGTTTTTCAACAGCACAATCGCTTCGGAAGCCACCTTGTACACCACTTCGCTATGTTCGGGGGTATTGATAGACCCTTTGCTGCGACAGAGATTGAAGGTCTTGGTGTGGTACATTACCCGCAGGATACGTTTCACTTTTTCGTCGAGCAGCTTCTCGTCCACATCGCCCTTTTTAACGGCTTCCAACAACGGGTTGGCAAAGAAAAACTGTTCGAAGGGGACAATGCTGCCCATTTCGACATCGAGGCCGTTTCGGGCGCTATTTACGGTATTATGCACGGCAGCCCAGTCGGATACCACAATTCCTTTGAAGCCCCATTCGCCTTTCAGCACCTGGTTCAGCAAATAATCGTTCTCGCAGAGCCAGGCCCCGCGGAATTTATTGTAAGCCCCCATCACCGAAAGGGCATGGCCCTTTTGTACGGCTGCCTTAAAACCGGGGAGATAAATCTCGCGGATGGCCCTTTCGCTGGCCAGCACGTCAATCGAACCACGGTTGGTCTCCTGGTTGTTGATGGCAAAGTGCTTTACGCAGGCAGCCACATCCTGTGCCTGTACCCCCTTCACATAGGGAACCACCATTTGGGCATTCAGAAAGGGATCTTCGGTAAAATATTCGTAATTGCGGCCACAAAGCGGGGTGCGCATAATGTTAATGGCAGGTGCCAGCAGGATATCCTTGTTGCGGGCGCGCGCTTCCTGTCCGATGGCTTCGCCATACTGAAGCGACAATTCGGGGTTCCAGGTGGCACCGAGTGCGGTACCGGCGGGGAAGAAGGTGGCCGAGTCGGTGGTCCAGCCCAGCGGGCTCCACGACGAACGCTCAATCTCTTCGCGGATGCCCAGCGGGCCATCGGCATACTGAATCTCGGGAATACCCAGACGCTTCACGCCGCCCGACCAGAACATACCGGTTCCGTGCAGCATATTCACTTTTTCGTCAAGCGTCATCAGCGCAACAAGTGAATCAATCTTGCCTTCGTAGTTTGCAGAAATCTGACAGAATGATTTGGGTTGAGCGGCATCGTTTGCTTTCGGGACACTCTGGCAGCCGAATGCAGTAACGCCCAGCAGTAAAAAAAATACTGTTCGTCTAAGTTTAATCATTTGGTTATATTGTTAAAGACAACTGTATACCTCAACGGAGGATTTTTGTTGGTAATAAAAAACGAAGGTCGGACAAAATTGTAATTTCGAATGTCGTACAATGATTATAAATGGTAGGCTAAATGTCAGGTGGGGCAAAAAAAGAAAAAGCCCGCCGGTATGGATAGTCATACTCAGCGGGCTTTTGCCATGCGGGTTTTGTTATTTCCTGGCTTTCAGTATCTGTTCCAATTTGCCATATCCCTGGTTGAGGCCCCCGATATAGTCGATCTTGATTTGTTTGTAATAAGCACGGGTCAGTTTTTTATTGTCTTTGCCGTCGGGATGGTTTACCCGGTCAATGATCCCGTTGTGAAGGGTTACGGTGGCGTCGATAATCTCCCATACATCTTTGTCTTTTCCCTCGAAGGTATCAATAAAATCGAGGCAGTCGCCAATCATTTGCGACGAAAGATATTCGAACTCCTTTTTGAGTTGTTTACGGCTTGCCATAATTCAGAATTTTAATGGTTGAATATTCAATTGTTCCCGTTGCCGGGAAAACTGTTTTAAATTACAATTTATATTTGAATCGCAGGGCGCTTCCTATCGATTATTTTGCGGTGCCCGCTTTCCCTGGTTCTTCTTTTCGTTTTTCAGCTTCTCTTCTTCAGCCTCTTTGTCCACAATTTTCTTGTCGAACTGCAGTGGCGGTAGGCTCCATTGATCTTTATTGTCCCAGTTCGGGCGGATCTTGATGACGCTCTGATAATAGAACACCTCTTCGGGCTGCCGTTTGGCTTTCAAATCGCCGGTATCCCATACACCGTTGTTGTTGCGGTCGATAATTGCCTTGAGCAGGTATTTCTGTGGCTCAAGATATTGGATGGTGATCTCTTCGTCCTTGTCGATGCGTATGCTTCGGATAACCGTTTCTTTGATATCGGCCGAGAGCAACTGGATAACGGTGGGTCCTTCAACGTGGCCAATCTTGTAAATCAATTTGCCATATTGCTCCTCCTCTTTA
>CAYLSL010000074.1:6502-9735 GCA_964386615.1 uncultured Veillonellaceae bacterium | reverse complement strand
CAGCCGGAAGCGGAAGTATTGTATTTGATCCGGGCGCCGAAAGTAGACCAAGTGCAGGGAATATACGAACGGGTATGTAAAATCGCGCAAGGCGCCGCCATGATGACCGAAACGCACTGCGAAGTTGTCTTTGACAAAGCTTGTTCAAATTATATTCCCAATCGTGTTTTAGGAAAACTGCTATTGGAAAACTTTATCGAAGTCGGTGCGCCACGCCCCGATGCAGAAGAAATGCAATTTGCCTGCGCCATACAAAATACGTTGAGCGAACAGGAACGCAACAGCGATCTGCAAATGGCCGCCGACTTTATCGGCGAAGAGAGGAAGGACCTGTTGCAGGCTTTACAGCAATCGGTTCTTTCAGACGTAATTCTGCCCAGTGTCTTCTCGCCAAAGCTATTGTCCGGCTCAACCGATGTAGGCGATGTGAGCTGGATACTGCCAACCGCCCAATTGTGCGTCGCCTGCAATGTTTTTGGCACTCCCGGTCATTCCTGGCAAACGGTGGTGCAAAGCGCTACCCCCTTTGGCCACAAAGGGATGCTGACCGCTGGCAAAGTAATGGCCCGAACCATAATAGAGCTTATGGAACGGCCTGCGCTGGTGGCTGAAGCCCAGGCGGAACTGCAGGATTCCCTGGCGGGGTCCCGGTATGTTTGCCCCATTCCTGCCGGGGTAATGCCCAAACTAGCCCCATCCCAATAAAGCGAAACATAGGAGGCCGGTTACCATGCAATGGAAAAAACAAATTTGGCGGTATTTGCTGGTTGCCATCGGGGCATTCATTTCCGGCATCGGCATCAATACTTTTTTAATTCCTCACCAGCTATTCAGCGGCGGCGTCAGCGGCGTAGCCATGATCTTATACTTTTTATTCGGCTGGCCAATCGGCCTGCAAATTATTCTGCTCAATATCCCGATATTTTACGCGGCCTATCGCCTGCTTGACCGCGATTATGTCATCTGCGGCATTTTTGGCATGGTCATTTTTTCGGTGGCGACCGATGCCACCCGTTTCCTGGCGGATCTTAATTTCATCGACGATACCTTGCTGGCCGCCATTTACGGCGGAGTCATCAGCGGCATCGGCGGCGGCATGATCTTCCGTGTTGGCGGATCGGCGGGCGGCACCGATACGGTTGCATCGATTATCAAAAAATACTATTCTCTCAATGTTGGACTGGTCGGTTTTTCAATCAATGTGTTCCTGATGATCGTCGCTGCCGCTTTGTTTGGCGTAAAACCAGCCATGTATACCCTACTGTCCTTTTTTGTCAGCTCCCAGGTCACTGACGCTGTGATCGAAGGATTGAATCGACGCAAAACCATTATGATTATTTCTGACAAAAATGCAGAAATCGCTGACGCGATCCTGGACGAAGTTGGCCGTGGCGCCACTTTTCTCGAAGGAACCGGCGCTTATACCGGCCAGGACAAGAAAGTTCTCTTCGTGGTAGTCAGCCTCACTCAAATTTCCAAAATCAAGTTTATTGCTGAAAAAACGGACCCCCACGCATTCATGATCGTTCAGGATGCAGCAGAGGTCCTGGGGCACGGATTCAGTTCGAAAAAAATGATTTAGTTTACCGGCGCGCCCATGACTTTGTCCAGTTTGGCCCGGTAGTTGTTGTAGTTGTACATCGCCTGCAGGTAGTTGTTCTTGGCCGTGGTCAGCGCCACCTGCGCGTCCAGCACGTCCAGGTTCGTCCCCACGCCGGCCTGGTAGCGGATGACTTTGATCTTGTAGTCCTCTTCCGCCAGCCCCACCGCCGAACTGCTGGTGGCAATACTCTGTTCGGCCGATTTCAGGCTCAGGTACGTCTGACGCACGTCCAGCTGCACGCTGTCGACAGTCTGCTTCAGTTGTTCCTGGGCCTTCTTGTACCCTTCCACCGCCTGCTTCACTTTGCCTGCGGTCAGGCCGGAGTCAAAAATGGTCCAACTGGTGAGCAGATAGGCGGTCCAGTTGTAGTTGTTGCCGCCGGGAAAACTGCTGTCACCCCAACCGGCCTGATAGACCGCCGATACGGTCGGCAAATAGCCGGCTTTGGCAATGGTAATCGCTTCCTGGGCGCTCTTGGCGGCATCTGTATACTGGCTGATCTCCGGACGTTGCCGCAGCGCCGTATCAATACAGAAGGCCAGTTCTTTTTCATAGCGGCTGTAGCTTAGGTCTCCCTTGACATCGAGCACGGTAGTCAGCGGATAGCCAATGACATTGTTCAGGGATGCCATCGTCACATCGTAGGTGTTCTGCGCTTCGATCAGGGTCTGCTTCGCTTTGGCCAGTTCTACCTCGGACCGCAGCACATCGACCTTGGCCACGACACCGACGTCAAACTGCAGTTTCACGTCCTGCAGGTAGCGTTCCAGCCGTTCTACCGATTCCTGACTCAGTTTGACGTTGTCGCGCGCCGCCATGAATTTGAAGTAGGCGTCGGTAGCGTCATACTTGAGCTGCTGACGGGCCTTGGCGATGCCCCACTGGCTGGAGTCGAGCGCCAGTTTTGCCTGGCTGACCTGACTTTCCACCTTGTTGCCGGACCAGAGGGTCCAGTTCAGGGTGGCGCTGTTGGTGAAGCTGTCCACGACATAGTTGGGATCGTAACCGTATCTTTTGTTGTAGGATTCACCGTTCCAGGTCCAGGAATCCTTGTGACTTACGCTGATGGTCCCCCAGCGGTAGGAGCGGGCCGAGGTCAGCGCTCCTTTGGCGGCTTCGAATTCATGGACGGCGATCTTGCCGCTTGGGTTATTGGTGAGCGCCAGCCGGACGGCTTCCTCCAGCGTCAGTTCTTTGGCCACGTTCGTCGTACCCGGCGCGGCATATCCTGTCGCCAGTGCTGACGTCAACATAGCAATCACCAGATAAGCTGCCAATACTCGCAGCGTTTTTTGTTTTATCATGACTTGTCCTCCTGTTTCCTCTTGCGGCTTTCGTCATATTTACTTTATTTTATCAGTTGACTGTTGCGGTTTTATGACAAGATTGTGAACAATCTGTGACATTTTCAAGCGAGTTTTTTACGAAACTTAAATACACTGACCGTGAGCACGATGGAAGTATAGACCAACAATGCAGTCACTTGCGGCCATAAGGCAACGATTCCGACTCCTTTTAAGACGACGCCGCGCATAATCTGCAAGTAAAAGGTCAGCGGCAGCAACTTGCCCAGTTGGAAAAAAATCTCCGGCATCGCTTCCCGGGGAAACATGAATCCCGACAATAGCAC
>CAYLSL010000074.1:3549-6402 GCA_964386615.1 uncultured Veillonellaceae bacterium | reverse complement strand
TGTTCACGTTCCCGTACAATCGCCATTGAGGTGATCATCACCATGGTCATTGTCAGAATCATGCCCATGATGCCGGGAACCATATAAAATGCCGTAACAAAATCAGGGTTGTACCAGGGCCGGATCCTGATGTCATAAGGTAGTCCGCTGAGTCTACCGCCAAGACTTTCCAATCGTTTGATCATAATATTTTGCGATCGTAGCTGACCGATTGTCATGGCGGTACTGATAGCTGAAGAGGCCGCCATCGAATCCGAAGCATCAACAATAACCTGAACGCCGGCCGATCTACCGCTGCGAACGGCTTCGGCAAAATCCGGCGGCAGGATAATTCCGACTTTTGCCCGCCCATTATCAATCAATGAATTTACTTCTTTAAAACTATTCACATAAAGATCCAGATCGAAATAGCCACTGGCAGAAAACGATTCCAGCAAATCCCGACTTTCGACGCTGTGGGACTGGTCAAACACCACCGTCGGCAAATGCTTCACATCAGTATTGATTGCAAAACCAAACATCAGCAACTGGAAGATCGGGATGCCGATCATTAAACCAAAGGTCAAACGATCCCGCCGCATTTGAATAAACTCTTTGAGCAGCAGCGCCCTCAATCGTATCATGCCGCCACCTCCTGCCGCTTTTGTTTTACAAAGTGCACGAAAACATCTTCCAATGACGGTTGAATCAGTTTACCCTGAAATTTAGCATATTGAGGCAAATCGGCCTCGGCCACCCTCAAATGGACCGCTGCGCCTTGCGCATATACATCCAGCATTGGCAACCCTTGTCTGGTCAGCTCCGTCATCATCTCTATCGGGTCGGTGCTGCTGATTTTCAGCAGTCGACCGGGGATGGACTGTTTAAGCCCGGAAGGAGTGTCAGAGGCAATCAGTTTTCCTTCAAAAATGAAGCCAATTTCATCACAATGCTCCGCTTCATCCATGAAATGCGTAGTAACCATCACCGTTGTACCACCTGCCGCAAGCTGATAAATGATATCCCAAAACATGCGGCGAGATTTAGGATCGACGCCGCCAGTAGGTTCATCCAGAAAAAGAATCGCCGGACGATGCAAGATTGAGCTGCCCAAAGCCAGACGCTGCTTCCAGCCGCCAGACAAATTGCCTGTCAGCTCGTTTTCCCTGCCGGTCAAACCCGCCATACCGATCATTTCAACAATTCGTTCATTTTTTATATTTAACGGCAAACTGTATAGTCCAGCATAAAATTCCAGATTTTCTCGCACGGTAAGATCATTGTACAAGCTGAATTTTTGCGACATATAACCGATATTGGCCTTGATTTGTTCACTTTGTCCGACGATATCCAGCCCCATGATTCGACCACTGCCGCCCGATGGTTCCAGTATTCCGCAGAGCATCCGAATGGTCGTCGATTTTCCCGATCCGTTAGGCCCTAAAAATCCATAGATACCACCTTGGCGAATTTTTAGGCTGACGCGGTCCACTGCGGTAAAGTTGCCAAAAGTCCGGCTTAGTTCTTCCGTTTCTACTGCCCACATTTATGCCGCCTCCCCGGCTAACGCCACAAATACATCTTCCAGCGTGGGATCAACCTGTTCAAGCAAAAACGACTCCAGCCCGGCTTTGTGTAATGCCGCCGTTACAACCTCCATCGCCTGAACCGGATTATTGACCACCAGATGGTATTTCTCACCAAACGCATTGATATCGATCAAACCGCAATGTTGCAGATGGCGCTTGATATCACGCCCGTTAATTGCCAGTTCAAGAATTTTATAAGGGTAGTCTGCACGCAACTGTTCAGGAGAGGCGCAGGAAACAATCCTGCCTTCATGCATAAATGCGACACGACTACAAAGTTCTGCTTCATCCATATATGGTGTTGAAACAAACACGGTCATCCCTTCCTTGTTTAACCGGTACAACATCTGCCAAAACTCCCGGCGCGATACCGGATCAACCCCGGTAGTCGGTTCATCGAGAAAGAATAACTGCGGTTTGTGCATCAACCCGGCTGCCAACGCCAGTTTTTGCTTCATCCCGCCAGACAGATTTTCGGCCAGACGATCGGCAAACGGCAACAAATTGGTAAATGCAAGAATTTCCTGCGCCCGGTTTTCAATCGCGGCTGGAGAAGCCCCATACAGCGATCCGATCAGCCGAATATTTTCCATTACGCTCAAATCGCGATACAGACTGAATTTTTGCGGGATATAGCCGATCGATTTTTTGATCGATTCGATGTTGGCATTGCCCATCACCGACAACCTGCCTGCAGAAGGATCAATGATTCCCAAGATCATCCGGATCAACGTGGTTTTACCGGCGCCATCCGGCCCCACCAGGCCAAAGATTTCACCCGGTGTAACCTGCAAATCCACCCCGTTGACAGCAGTCAGTCCGGCAAATGTTTTACTGAGGCCCTGCGTCTGAATCATTCGATGACCACATCCGCCGGAAGCCCGGGTTTCATGAATTCTTCGGCGTTATCAATCTTCACTTTCACCGCAAATACCAAATTGGCCCGTTCCCGTTGCGTAATACTCTGACGCGGTGTATATTCTGCATTTTGACTTATTTCCCTGATTTCGCCGCGAAACGATTTGTCGGGATAGGCGTCGATTTTCACTTTTGCCGTTTGTCCCAGCCTGATTTGCCCCAACTGTTCCGTCGCCACATAAATTTTGACCCAGCAGTCACGCATGTCGCCAACGGTGGCAATAGCCGCTCCCGCATTCACGTATTCGCCTTTTTCATAATTCTTGGATAAAACCCGGCCTGCCAGTGGACTCACAATCGTTGTGTCGGCAAGTTGTGTTATGCTACTATCGAGAACCGCCTTGGAACGCTCTACTTCCAAGCGTTG
>CAYLSL010000074.1:0-3449 GCA_964386615.1 uncultured Veillonellaceae bacterium | reverse complement strand
GTTGTGTTATGCTACTATCGAGAACCGCCTTGGAACGCTCTACTTCCAAGCGTTGCGCTTCTATTGTTTCCGGCCGGTTGCCTGCCAGCAGCAGGCTGTGCCGGGACCGTGCCGCCAGTAAGCTGTTCGCTGCGACTTCGTGAGCAGACCGACTATTGTCAAGCTGTTGGGTGGAGATGGCGCCGTCACGAAACAACCGGCTGTAGCGGACATAATCCGCTTTGGCTTTTTCGGCCTGCGACTGGGCTGCAGCCAGGTTTGCGGCGGCTTCCTGTAGTTCCTGGCTGCGCGCCCCTTGTTCCAAATCACGCAGTTGGGCTTTTGCTTTGGCTAACGCCGCTTCATCACGCAGCAGTTGGGCTTTCAAATCCGGACGGTCGATTTTCGCCACCACTTGCCCAGTAGTGACTATATCGCCTTCCCGGACTTTCAGTTCGATCAGATAGCCGCCGACTTTCGGCGTAATATCGGTCTTGGTCACTTCAATCGTCCCCGTGGCAGTAATTCCTTTTTCCGACCGACCATACAGCTTATAGCCGGCCATGCCGACGATCAGTGATACTACCACTGCCAGCACCGCAATTCTTAACTTTGTTTTATTATTTAAGCCGGATGTGTTCACTTATTCGCCCCTCCCCATCCCTTTGAGATAAATCTTCAATGCCGATTCCACAAACTCTTGGTCACGACCGGCAAATTCCGGCACCACCGCTTTGGTCACTTCCCTCAGGATAAAATAAAAATTTAACATTCCCGCCAACGTCATCGCAGCAAACACCGGATCGATATCTTGACGAAAAGTGCCGGACTGGATGCCTTGACGCAATACACCGCTGATAATCCCGGCAATCCGGACCGTGTATTTTCGCACCACATTTTCCAGACATGCAGTGGGACTTGTCAGTTCACCCTGTATCAATCTAGCCATCAAGGGCTGGTCTTCGGTATGATTGCGCCGAATTACATCGGCATACATGCGAATTTTTTCCTCCATCGTTGCAGTAGATGCTGCAATGGCTTCAAATTTTCCGACCAACCGTTCATATTGGGCGGTAACCACCGCTTCATACAATCCCGCTTTACCGCCAAAATGATAGGAAATTAAGGCGCTGTTGACGCCGGCTGCAGTGGCAAGCTCACGAATCGAAACACCGGCAAACCCTTGGACGGCAAATAATTCCGTCCCCGCGGACAAGAGCTTGTCTCTGGCGTCCTGTGTTGTTTTTTCGTCAACCATTTACGAGTCCTCCTGTTTAGCATAATTTAATCAATCGATTTAATTAATCGTTTGATTAAATTATACGACATCAATTCTACTTGTCAATAGAAAGAGGGACTGTAAGAACTTTTTCAAGTTTGCAAACAGTCCCTCTTTCATTACTAACCCTTTTGATCTACCTGGTTTACGGCCCGATAAACTCCTGCACAAGATATACGCCGCCACGCGAATCGGGTCTGACGCCGATACCGATTTCGGTAAACTTCGGATTCATTATATTTTCCCGATGCAATGGACTTTCCAGCAGCATCCGGTGTGCAGTTTCCACATCAGGGCTAAGGGCGATGTTTTCCCCGGCATTGGGAAAATCGATGCCAACCGCCGCCATACGTTCAAACGGGTCTTTGCCGTCCGGATCAACATGGGCGAAAAATTTGCGATTACGCATATCAAGAGCATAATCCGCTGCCAATTTTGAGAGTTGCAGATTCACTTTCAGCGGCTCCAGCCCCTCGTTTTGTCGCGCCTGGTTTAGCAAGTTCACAGCTAGTTGCTCCTGCGACGATAACGCATAGGCTCTCGTAGCCGGCACCGGCGTAACATTAGTTGGTTTTGCAGGCGCAGGTGCTGCAGCTGCCAGCATTTCTGGCAAAAACACCACACAAACAATTAGTAGCCACTTCATAATGCCCCGCAAAACCAATCGCCTGACAGCGTGTTGATTACAAACCGGTTTTCTCATCACAACCACTCCCCTGATTTTCATGGCAAGCCCGGCTGAGTGCAGCAAACTCTTCCATGGAAAGCGTCTCACCTCTTCTTGTGCCGTCAATTCCCGTTGCTTTTAACATCACGCTAGTCGTAGCCTTGTCAAAACCGCAACCCTGCAATGAGTTTGCAAGGGTTTTTCGCCTTTGGCCGAAAGCGGCCCGCACAACACGGAAAAAAAGCTTTTCGGAGGGAATCGATACAGGCGGTATTTTTCGCAACGTGCAAAGAATCACGGCCGAATTTACTGCCGGCGGCGGCAAAAATGCGCCGGCAGGCACATCAAACAACTTACAGGCCTCAGTATAATATTGAACTGCCACCGACAACGCCCCGTAATCTTTACTGCCGGGTGGTGAAGTCATGCGATCGGCGACTTCTTTTTGCACCATAAACACCATTTTTTCCGCCGGAACCCGTTCTTCCAGAATCTTCATCACGATTGGCGTCGTAATGTAGTAGGGCAAATTGCCGGCAATGTAAAATGCCCCGTCTCCCATCACCGTTTTAAAATCGATAGACAATACATCCCCCTGAACGACCTGAACATTATCATAAGCTTTTAATGTCGTCGCCATGATTTCGATGCAGCGACGATCCAGTTCGATGGCGGTCACTTTCGCGCCGGTCATCGCCAGTTGTTGCGTCAGGGTGCCGATTCCCGGTCCGATTTCCAGCACCGGCATATCTGGTTTGAGTTCCAGTGCCGCAGCAATTGATCTGACAACGGCTTCGTCCACCAGAAAGTGTTGGCCCAGTTTTTTCTGCGTCCGAATCCCGAAACTGGACAATATATGACGGGTAACTTCCCGTTGGGCGATTATCGGTTCATTCATGCAGTGCCTCCCATTTATCAAGCGCCTGATTAAATTCCTGCCGACTGACACCATAGGTGTTCAAACGGTGTAAAAAAGTTTTGGCATTTGCCCAGCCGATTCCCAGTTCAGTACCCAAAAACGCTCTCTTTTCAGCTGAATCGGCACCTCCGGACAAGCCATGGGCCAAAATATCAGCAACCACAAATCCCTCACCAACCGTTACTTCAGCCATCCTAAACTTCTCCAGCGCCGCGCGGATTTGCTCCGGCGAAGCCTTTTCCACGCCAATGCGTCCATCCGCACCGATTGCCTCGCCCCTTGGCACAAAAGCATGTCCCGCCGCCGGAAATCGTTCGCGCAAGAAGGAGCGAATCCGCTCACCGGCACTGTCGGGGTCGGTCA
The DNA here is from genome assembly GCA_964386615.1 of uncultured Veillonellaceae bacterium. GTDB lineage: Bacteria > Bacillota > Negativicutes > UBA1444 > UBA1444 > UBA1444. The sequence goes on along the minus strand of CAYLSL010000074.1, from coordinate 242 downwards.
AGATGATGATCCCCCGCCTTTGATAGGCCGCCTCAATCTGTCGCAGCAGCTGCGGTGTCAGCGAAAAACCGCCTGTAATCAAACAATCCGCATCCACACTGCGACGAATTGCTGCAACGTCGCTTTTTCCTTCCACTACGATTACCTGTTGAATCAATCTTCCTTCTCCTAACTCGGTCTAGTACACTGCTATCATCTTACCATGCGCCGCAGGGATAAGAAAAGCGGGACCTTCGTCCCGC
>CAYLSL010000073.1:0-9787 GCA_964386615.1 uncultured Veillonellaceae bacterium | reverse complement strand
AGAAATCGCTGATTATCCTGCGAAATAAATTCATCGACAATCGCCCGTTCCAGTGCTTCACCGATAATGGCGCAGCCTTGTCGGGAAATAAAGTCCAACAAGGAACAGTAATGCTCCGGTGAATTTCCATGCAGCCCCTGAAACAACAGGCAGGCATAATCGCCTGCCGGTACGGTCACGGCGAATTCGTTTTCATCACTGGCATCTTCCACCAAAATAAAAACTGAACTATACTCCAAAAAATTACCCAAACGCAAGTTTTCTTCCGACACGGTCAAACCGACTTTGCCGATAAAAATCGGCGACTGCCTGGCGCCGATCAGCTTTTCCAGCTTCCGCACGGACATCTCCAGGCTCGGACCGCTCTGCACGCTTTCCTGCAGCCGCAGTACCTGTCGTTCCGGAAAAAAGCGAATTTCCGGCACTTCAAGTTTTGCCCCGGATAAAGCTTCCTGCAATTCCTTGATCCGACTGCCAAACTTGCGGCGGGTCATTTCCAGTTCATGGATTTTTTCGTTGATAGAGGCTTCCTGACGTTGCAGCAGGTGCAAAAAATATTCCACCCGGCGATGAGTGAAATGAGCTTTGATTTCGCTTAAAGGCACGCCCAGCAAACGCAGGTACTTTATGATATCCAACTGTTCAAACTGTTCGGTCGAATAATAGCGGTAACCGGTATGCCGGTTCACTTCATGCGGTTTGAACAAACCGATTTCATCATAATAGCGCAATGTTTTGACTGGGATATTCATCAATTTGGACATTTCACCGATGGAAAATCTATTTTGCATGGCCTGTCTGTCTCTCCTTTGACTAACAAAACCCCCTGCAAGTTCCTCGCAACAAGAAACGCACAGGGGGTTGTACTAACAGGAACTGAAGCAACCTTTAGTCGACTTTGGTTGTCAGGTAGATTCCCAGTGTCATGTGGCCGATCTGGTCCTGATTTTCTTCAATCGCATCAATGTGTGCATCTTCATCATTCAGGATATGCTCCAGAATTTCCCGGGTAGCATAGTCCTTCACTTCGCCAGCCAGCAGAATCGCTTCATTGTAAGCGGCGATTGCCCCTTCTTCCGCTTCGTGGTCATACTGGAACATTTTCGGCACGTCACTGCCGATATGAATCGGGTTTTGCTTGCTGACGATAGGAATTCCTTCCAGGAATAAAATCCGGGCAATCAATTTTCCGGCATGCTTCATTTCATCAATGGCCCGTTTTTCAAAATGGTCGTGCAGTTTGCCATAACCCCAGTTCTCACACATCTCCGCATGTACGATATACTGGTTGATCGCGGCCAATTCATCGGCCAGCAGTGCATTCAGCGTGTCAATTAGTTTCGCGTTTCCTTTCATTGTTCTCTAATCCCCTTTCAAATAATTATAAGGTAGCCTTTTATCCTACTATAAAATGATTCGACAGCCCGTGGCACAATCCTTTTCAACGCGAAGGTAATTTTCCCACTACAGCCGCATACACGGCAAACTGATTTTCCCCATCTGCCTCCAGAAGATTGTTCAACTTGGCATCATCGAATGCAGCAATCGCACAAACGCCTGATTCCATCGGTGCAGCCGCCAAGTAGAGGTTCTGGCAGACATGGCCTGCATCCAGAAAAACATATCGCCAGGCTCTTTCGCTATATCGCCAGGCGCTGCGATACACATCCGCCACCCAAAAGAAGCTGACGGCGGCAGATATGACCATATCCTGTCCCAGACACGCATCTTGCAGCAGCGGTCCTATTTTCGAATCAATCCGAACCGGCGCCACTGCATGTTCCAGTGCAACATACCGGTACAATCCGCTATTCAGTCCTTTGACCCGGTTGATCAACACATAGGTATCCAAAGGATGCCGGGCGCCGGCCGAAGGCACTGTGCGAATTGTCGACGGCGGGATGATTTGCTGTACTCCCTGTGTGCACCAAAGCAACCACGATAATTCGTCTATATTCAACGGAGCATGAGAAAACCGGCGAATGCTGCGCCGCCCGGTTAGCGTGTTTTCCAATAAGACTGTTCCCATTTTTGCATTGGTCGATTTGGGAAGATGAATGACCGGGCCGCTGCCTGTGTAATGTTTTTCAAGCTCTGGCGCCGGCGCCCCCTGACTTTGGGCTGACGGAGTAAGGTGTTCATAGTGCGTCAGACGGATAAAATCCTTGCCTGTATCTTTCATGATGAACTCCTTATGTGAATTCGCTTATACTATCTTTTCGCCATGGTAGCTCTCGCCACCTGCATTCGGCATAATTCCATACCGTTCAGTCCACAACGTCTTATACTTCAATGCCTGGGCATGAATGCTGTCCCAGTCTTCGGGAATCGAGCGCACTACCTTAGCTGGAACACCAACCACAAGAGAATGCGGTGGAATGATCTGTCCTTCACGCACCAGAGCTCCTGCTGCCACAATACTGCCAGTACCGACCACGGCGCCGGTCAGAACGATAGCACCAATACCAATCAGGCAATGGTCTTCCACAACAGCGCCATGAACCACGGCACTATGGCCGACAGTAACAAAATCGCCAAGAATGCAGGGATTGTCATCTGCGACATGCAGCACGGCATTATCCTGCACATTGCTATATCGTCCCACTTCAATCCGGTTGACATCGCCACGCGCCACCGCATTGCACCAGAGACTGCTGAACTCCTTCATTCGTACGGCGCCAATGACGCGTGCCCCATCGGCCAGAAAAGTTTTTTCGTCCAGATCCGGTTGGTTTCCTTCAAATTCTTTCAACATCCTAATCTCTCCATCTCTATAGTTTGTAGTTTGATTTTCATTGTATTATCTATTCGACAACAATGGGAGTTTCCCTTTGAAATGCAACCCATGCCGAACAATGTCGTATAAACAGTCCAAATAAAAAAGGAACCTTCCCTGGTTCCAGGTTTCATCCTATATCGGGTAGCGCTCACCGGTTTCCACCGAACGGAGAAGGATGGATCAGTAGTTATGAATATTGTGCTTGTTGCAGTTGCTGCAGGGTTGCCTGCATCGCTGTCAAGTCGGCTTCGGTTGCCTTGCCTGCGGCAACCTTATCCAGAAAATCTTTCAGCAAGTCTTCCTGCTCAGTGCGTTTGGCTTTTCCTGTATCCGCCGCATCAGCTACACTAAAACGCTGGATTTGCTGCAAATATTCCTGCATCTCTTTCAGATCAGACTCGGTGGCTGTTCCGCCTGCCACCTTATCAAGGAAACTTGTCAGCTCATCTTCCTTGCTGCTGCGGTGGGACCTGCCGGAATCAGTTATGCCGTTCAGGCCAACCTGTTGCAGTTGTTGAAGGTATGACTGGATAGTAGTCATATCGGCTTCGGTTGCGGTTCCACTGGCCACCTTATCCAGAAAAGCTTTGATCGGGTCGCTGTCACTTGTTGTCGCAGACTGCCCGGATCCTGCCATATCGGCACTGTTGGCGGGCGGGGGGCCGGGTGGTGGCGGCGGGGGTGGTGCTGCGCCTGAGAGTTCAAACGTATCGCCATCGCTGTTGCTGTAAATCATTTGCGCATCGCTGCTAAAGGATGGCTTTTGCACAGCTTCACTCGCTGACGCGGTGGTTTGATTTACTTTGTTCAGGTTGCTTTGCATGATCTTGTACCACAAGTCATTGCCTACGGATGAAACGTTCACGGGTTTACCTCCTATGCTAGATTATTTGATTAAATTCCTCCTTCTCCTTAGCCTGAATTGCGAGTTCCCTACCCATTGCATATATCGGTGACAATCCTTTGAGTTTCCTTTGATTACAAATGCATTTCCAAGAATATTGCGTTACAATAACAATCAAGATTATAAGCGAGGTACGACATGAAACTTTTGCTTGTGGATGATGAACACAAACTACTGGACGCGTTGGGCCATATTTTGAAGAAAAACGGTTACAGCGTCGATACGGCAGATGATGGAAACAGCGGCATGGAGATGGCTCTAAGTGGCATATACGACATTATTATTCTGGACTGGATGCTGCCAGGGCAATCTGGTCCAAGCATTTTGCATGAAATCCGCAGTATGGGTCTCAATGTGCCAGTAATCTTCCTAACCGCCCGTGACGCTCTGGAAGACAGGGTAGCAATTTTTTACAGCGGCGCCGATGATTATCTGATCAAACCATTCGCAACTGCAGAATTGTTGGCCCGGATTCGTGCCCTGACCCGCCGCCGGGCAAAAGATTTAGGTGAAAACACGCTGACCGTCGGCAATGTCACGCTGAACCCAATGCGCTGTGAATTTTGTTGCAACGACGTGGTCACCCGCTTAACCTTCAAAGAAACCCAATTACTCGAACTACTCATGCTAAATTCAGGCCAAGTCATTACCAAAGAACGCATCTTGTCAAAAGTCTGGGGCTATTCTACCGATGTTGACATTGCCAATGTGGACCTTTATGTTCACTATCTGCGCAAAAAAATAAACAGCCTTTCGATTCGCACGGTCCGCGGCATTGGTTACTGTTTGCAGGAGACTGTCGATGTTTCGTAAATTGCGGCTGGAACTAACCCTGCTCAATGCCGGTATCATCGCCTTGCTTTTTGTGATGTTGACTGCCGGCGTATATTTTTTCGTGCAGTCCCAGATGAATGAACGGGCAGACTTTATGTTGTCCAGGGTAGCCGCCGACATCGACCGGGGTGTTTTTCACGGATTTCCTTTTCCGCCCCCGCCAGCTCACTGGACTGAGCAACCACCGCCACCGCCGCCACTGCGTTCGCTGCCGTTTATGCCGCCTGCAGCGGCAAACGAACGGCCGTTCCCGTTGGTGTTCTTTATCCAATTGAACTCCGAACATCAGATCGAAACGGTTTCTCCAAGCCAGCCCCTGCCGGCGGAAAAGCTGGCCGCGTTCGTAAAATCGGTACAGGCTACAGGCACCAACGCAGGGCAACTGGATTTTGATGACAAATTATATTTTTTTCACAAATCACCAAGAACTGTGGCAACGGGAACCCTGATCGTTGTGGAAGATTTTCAGAAAGACCGTCACCTGCTGCGCATATTGATGAGCGGCCTCATTCTGATCGGCACCGTCTGCTTTATATTCTCCCTGCTGGGCAGTCGATTTCTGGCCAACCGGGCGATGCAGCCGATCCAGAAATCCTGGCAACAGCAGAAAGATTTTTTGACCGACGCTTCCCATGAACTGCGAACCCCTTTGGCAGTTGTCCAGACCAATCTGGAAATCGTACGCAGTAATCAGACAGAATCGGTCGCCGAACAAAAAAAATGGCTCGACAATATCAGTGAAAGTGTTGCCGTGATGGGTTACCTGGTAGATTCCCTGTTGTTTCTGGCCCGCATGGACTCCCAACAATACTCGATGGAAAAGAAAACATTCGCACTGGACCATGCCATTGCGAATGTCATCGAGTCTTTTCAGCCCTTGGCCGAAGCGGCCGGGCTTGATTTGACCAGCTCGCTGGAAGCCGGTTTAGTAATGTGCGGCGACGAGTTCCGTATCAAACAGGTTGTCGGCATTCTGATCGATAATGCCTTGCGCCATTCCACCGCAGGTTCGATTGCCGTGTCCTTGCAAAAACAGGGGAAAAGCGTTATCCTCAGCGTAACTGACAGCGGTGAGGGCATTGAGAAGCATCACCAGAAAAAAATATTTGATCGTTTCTATCAGGTGGAAGCATCCCGGTCCAGGAAAGGCGTCGGCCTAGGACTATCCATTGCCAAATGTATCTGTGAAACACACGGTGGTTCCATTCGGGTTGTCAGCGAACGGGGAACCGGCAGTACATTTTTTGTCACGTTACCATTATCCGTTTAATTGCTGAAATGGTATCGTCCGCGTTAAAAATCCAAAGCTGCGGTATTGCGGAGTTCGCTCAAGGATCTGCCCGCCATGTAGCGCAACCTGCCATGCCGCTTCATTTTCCGGTGTCATTGACCGTCTAAGTTCAGCCAGCAATAATCGTCCCTGTTCAGTCGGACCTGACAGCTCGTTGGCCACCAGCCGGCGCCCCAAAACAGCCAGAACCAGAACGGTAACGCCCAGACCAACCTGCAGCGAACCTTCGTAAAGATTGATGAACCGTAGGCAACCAAGCGCAATCAGTACCGGAACCAAGGCAGTCAGAATTTTTTTACCGGCTGTGGCTTTGCGCCACCAGCCTTTTTTTATTACGCCGACCCTCAATTCGCTGGTTGCCGCAAACCACTTTGAGCGGGCTTCGTTCCTACTGTTTTTGTGTTGCATCAGGGCAAAGACAGCAACTGCTGTTTGCTCCAGTGCGGTCAAATCCTGTAAATGGCGCTGCCCCTTTATCTTTAGCAATAGTTCATGCTCTCCTGGCACTGCAACCAACTCAACCAGTTCCCGGCAGTAAAGGTCAAACACTACTACTTCCAGCACGCCGCCTGCCTGACCGCGCAGCCAGGCGACCTCCAGCACATCAGGCTGGCTGGCTGCCGCACGATGCCACGTCCGGCGAACCAGTAAAATCGCTGCGGCAATCACTGCCGCGACATAAAACAAATACCACAGATATGCGTTCATGGAGAGTAATTTCGCAACAGTCGGAGATTATTCCTGCTAACACAAACTCTTTACCGAACAAAAAAGGCGGCTGTCAGACAACCGCCAGAAAACCTTTTAATTACGCAGGTCAGCTTATTTTACATCAAAGCTACCCAACACCCGGCTCTTCATGCTACCCGCATGTTTTGCCAGCATTTCGCCCAGCGCCTCGCGCCGACCGTCCCCGGTCAACTCAATGACAAAAACGTATTCACCAAGCAGCGTTTTGGCCGGCCGGTCATGCACGGAAACCAGTTTGTAACCGGCAGCGTCAATATCCTGCAACAATCTGGGCAGAGCGACAGCCGACCCCTGCGCCACCAGCGCGGTCCGGGTCTGGCCAAACTTTTGGAACGGTTTGAGCGTAACCACCCAGAAGCGGGTCACATTGGTTTTTGTCACCTCGATCTGTTTAGCCAACACATCCAGTTTGTAGGTCACCGCGGCCTGCGGCGATGCAATAGCAGCAACCGATTTATCCTGTCCTTCCGCCACCCGGCGGGCCCCTTCCGCGGTACTGGGAACTTCAATCAGTTTTGCGTCAGGCAAATTGGCTTTCAGCCAGTCTTTACCCTGGGCAATCCCTTGTGGATGCGACAACACTGTTTTGATGTCGCTGAGCACTGCGCCGGGAACAACCATCAAGGTCTGCCGAATCGGCAAGTTCACTTCACCGACGATCACAAACGCCGGATCATTGATTACCGCATCCAAATAGTTAAACACCGGGCCGCCGACCGTATTTTCGATCGGTACGACCGCGTAGCGGAATTCGCCGCTTTTCACACCGGCCAATGTCTCCGGCACCGTCTGCATCGGCACGAAGGTTTCCTTATCACCAAAAAACAGAATCGAAGCTTCTTCGGTGTAGGTCGCCGCCGGCCCCAGATAGCCGACATCAGCCGACACCGTGCCTGTAAGCAGCACAACCAGTGCCGCCAGAATCAGGAACATTCGCAAGGACATTTTTTTCATCGAAACCATCCCTCTCTTTACATTTCTACTTTGCTACTTGCGCCAGATTGACAGAATTTCTTTTGTTGCTGCTGCCGGATCATCGCTGTTCATAATCGCAGAAACCACCGCAATTCCATCAACGCCTGTACTTTTCAGCTCCACCAGGTTGTTGGCGGTGATCCCGCCAATCGCCACCACCGGCAATTTGACCGCCTGTTTGATTTGCGTCAGCACCGTCAGCGGCAATACAGGTTTGCCAGGTTTGGTTGCTGTAGGGAAAACAGCGCCACTGCCGATATAGTCAGCCCCCTCCGCTTCGGCACGCAGCGCGTCAGCCACAGTAGCCGCCGTAGCACCGACAATTTTATCCGGGCCCAGTAAACGGCGCACCACTGCAACCGGCAGATCTTCCTGCCCCACATGCACTCCGTCGGCACCGACCGCTAACGCAATATCCAGCCGGTCATTAATAATCAGCGGCAACTTGTACCGCTGCGTAATCTGCATGACCTGCAGCGCCAGTTCATAAAAGTCGCGCGAGCCGGCAGTCTTTTCGCGCAGTTGAACCATGGTAGCCCCGCTTTGCACGGCGCTTTCGATTGTACTGCAAAATGTTGCGGCATTTTCGCAATGATCGGTGACGAGCAGCAAGGAATAATCAATCGTTTGATGTTTCAACAGACACTTTCCCCCGTTCCAAAATATCCGTGCCAGTCATATTAGATACCGCATCCATAAGGCGGATCCGGAAGGTTCCGGTCCCGTCGCCCGGCGCCAGTAATGCACGGCTCATTTCACCGGCCAGCCCCATGATGGCAACTCCCGCTGCGACAGCCGCCAGTTGGCCTGGCATTGCGCCGCAACAGGCCGCCACCAAAGATGTCGTCATGCAGCCGGTGCCGGTAACCCGCGCCATCCACGGATCTCCATTATCAATCCTGATCACTGTCCGCCCATCGCTGATATAGTCGGATATGCCCGTCGCCGCCACGATACAGCCCATTTTTTTCGCAGCCCGCCGCACCGTATCGGTCACATTGTCCTGTACCGCCAGCGAATCGACGCCGCGCATCTGACTTTCTCCACCGGCCATCCGGCCAATTTCCGCCAGGTTGCCCCGGACCGCCGACATCCGGACCGATAGCAACAGCTGGGCCACAGCCCGGGTCCGCACCCGGGTAAAACCAACGCCAACCGGGTCAAATACAACGGGAAGTCCCATGGCATTGGCCTGTTTGCCGGCAGTCTGCATCGAATCGAGCATCCGGGTATTGGGAGTTCCCAAATTCAGCACCAATGCAGCCGACTGTGACACCACTTCCGCCACTTCATCCGGATCGTTGGCCATGATCGGTGATGCGCCGATTGCCAGGGTAACATTGGCGCAGTCATTGATGCTGATATAGTTGGTGATATGGTGGACAATCGGCTGCCGACTGCGTACCTGTTCCACGCAGGCCGCCATTTGCGCCAGATATTCCTCGGCGCTACGCATCGGTCATCCCTGCCTTTTGATACAGTTCATAAAAATGGTGTGTCGGCCCGACGCCTTTGCCGATCGAAAGGGCATGCTCAATCGCCACGGTGATATATTGTTTGGCGGCAACCACCGCCGCCTCTACCGACATGCCCCGCGCCAGGTTCGCCGCAATTGCCGAGGACAGGGTGCAGCCGGTACCATGCGTATTTTTCGTCGGTACACGCGGCGCTTCCAAGCGCCGGCAGACATGTCCGTCAAACAGAATATCGGTAGCATCTTCTGCGCGATGCCCGCCCTTGAGCAGCACATTCTTCGCTCCCATCGCATGAATCGCCCGGGCTGCCGCCTCCATATCAGTCAGCGTGCTGATCGTACGTCCCAAAATTGCTTCCGCCTCGGGAATATTCGGCGTCACCACAGTAGCCAGCGGCAACAGTTCCTTCACCAGCACGGCTTCCGCCTCCGGCTGCAATAAATGGTAGCCGCTTTTCGACACCATCACCGGATCGATCACAACCAACGGCGCAGCATATTTACGCAGGCCGGCGGCAATCGTACGGATGGTTTCCGGCTGCGACACCATGCCGACCTTGACTGCATCCGTTCCCATATCGGCAAAAATCGCCTCGATCTGCCTGGCAATGATATCAGGCAGGATGTCCTGCACCGCCAGGACCCCCAGACTATTTTGCGCAGTGATCGCCGTAATGACGCTCATTCCGTAAACGCCATGGGCGGCAAATGTTTTCAGATCGGCCTGGATTCCGGCGCCACCGCTCGAATCCGAACCGGCAATTGTCAGTGCTTTCTTCA
>CAYLSL010000072.1:0-9903 GCA_964386615.1 uncultured Veillonellaceae bacterium | reverse complement strand
TGCAGCCGGTGTTTGAAGAGGTTTCCCAGCGGGTGAATGCAGTGGTGTACCAGAACCTGAGCGAGAGCGAAATCGTCTGCGCCGAGGCCGTGTTGGCAAAAGTCCGGCGCAACTTTGACCAGTGTCCATGATCACGTTTTAAGCCCTGATTGCCCAGCGTAGTTTGGCGGAGCGGGCCCGGCTGTTGGCGTGACATTCTTCCGCCGATGGCCGGATCGGCTCGTCGGCTATTTCGCGGTAAAGGCCCTCGCGCAGATAATATTTGAACGACTTCTTGACCCGGCGGTCTTCGCCGGAATGGAAGGTGAGGATGGCGACGCGGCCGCCGCTGGCCAGCACATCGGGCAGTTTTTCCAGAAATTCGTCCAGCACTTCAAACTCGTGGTTGATGTCGATGCGTAGCGCCTGAAAAGTGCGCTGGCACGACTTTTTTATTTCTTCCTCCGTGATTTGCGGCGTCCCCTTCAGCGCCTGCTTGATAAGGTCGCGCAGCTGGGTTGTCGTCGTGATGTTCAGGCCGTTTTTCATCGCGTTGCTGATCGCGCGGGCGATGGCGGCGGCATGCGGCTCGTCGGCATTTTCCACCAGTATGTCCTGCAGTTCTTCTATCGTCAGTTTGCGCAGCCGATTGGCGGCGGTGCTGCCGGTGTGCGGGTTCAGCCGCAGGTCGAGCGGTCCGTCGCTGCGGAAGGAAAAGCCGCGGTCCGGGTTGTCGATTTGCATCGAAGAGACGCCCAGGTCGGCCAGGACGAAATCAAACAAGCCGGCCTCGGCGGCAACATCGTCGATCCGGCAAAAGTTCATTTGCCGGATTTTCAAGATTTCTTCGCCATAGCCGAGGCGTTCCAGCCGCTCCTGGGTGCGCGGCAGTTCCAGCGGATCGACATCCAGGGCATACAGGCGGCCCGCAGATTTCAAACATTTCAGCATTTCCAGCGTATGGCCGCCATAGCCCAGCGTGGCGTCCAGTCCGGTCTGGCCCGGCGTGATCTGAAGAAACGCGAGGATTTCCTTCACGCAGATCGAAATATGCATGCCTGCCTGGGTGCTGCCCTTCTGCCTGATTTTTGCCACCGTGTCGGCATATTGCTCCGGCTGCAGTTCTTTGTATTTTTCTTTAAAATTCTTCGGGTGAGTGCCTTTGTAGCGGACGCGCCGCTGATGCTTTGGCGCCTGTTCCGCCGCTGCGTGGTCTGAGTCCATTTGCGTTCCCTCTTTTCCTATCATAACCGCCAGGCCAGCAGTAGTTCGGTTCCTTCGCTGTTGTAAATCATCTTATGGGACAGTGACAACATTAGCGGGATGCCTCGCCCCATGCCCATATCTTCGCCAAAGGCAAACATGGCATCCGGCTGCGAGTGCAACCGGCGCAGCAGGGCGTTGCCGGCAAAGCCCATCCGTGAGGTGCGGACTCGTACGATAAACCATTTGCCGATTCGGTTGAATTTGATTTTTGCACGGTGTTGGCGAGGCATACCGTCGCGGCATTCCAACGCGTTGGCCAGCGCCTCGTTGACTGCCACCTCCGGCAATGAGTGTGGTACTCCAGTTACTTCGGCAACAATATCGCCAAGCTCTCCTTTAAAGCGCAGGTAATCGCCATAGCCGGCGAAATCAATCTCGCGGGGCCAGCTGGTCTGTCGGGCCAGTACATCAGGAAACCCATTGATGCAAAAACAGAGCGCAGTTGCATCGTCCCGGTAACGACCCATTTCGGCAAGATCATCAAAATGCTCAATCATCGCCGTAAATTTCTGCAGTGGCAAGGGGCCGCATTCCTTGAGCCGGTCGTCGATTCCGTCGGAGACAAAATAGAGGCAGTCGCCGATTTCCAACGGCAATGTATGTGTTTCAAACAATTCATCCGCGTCGATGCCAAGATACATTCCGGGCCGGGATACCTGACCGGAGACTTCATGCGTATTCGCCCAGAAGCTGGGGATTCCGGCGCATACCCATCGCAACTGCCGAGCCTGCAGATCCAGTTCAAACACCAGAGCGCCGGCGAAAGTGCCTTCATCAAAATATTCACTGGCCTGACGATTCAACCACTTCACCTGTTCGGCGATCGGCAAATCCAGTTCATTAATTTCCCGCAATAGTACATGCATCGCGGAAGTATGCAACGCAGTGCCCAAGCCATGTCCGGCGGCATCGACCAGGAAACCGCGCAACACCTGGTTCTGGTAGCGCCAGTCCAGAAAATACAAATCACCGCCCACATAGCGGTACGGATGATAAATTGCCGCAAAGGTCAGGAAAGGAGAGTTTTCAATTTTGGACAACATGGCATTCTGGACCCGAGTCGCCATTTGTGCGTCCCGGTGAATTGCCTGTTCCCGGCGGACTTCCTCAGACACGTCCAGCATGTAGGAGACCGCCATCTCGCGTCCGTGATAGCGAATCAGGCAGGTTGACTGCTCGGCATGCACCAGATGTCCGGCCTGGTGACGCAATAGATGGCGATACATTGGCAACGAACCGTTCTGGCGCAGTTTTGCCAACAAGTCCTGCACCTTGTCCGCCGATTCTTCGACCAGATCCAGCAGATTGAGGCAATCGCCACCGGGCACACAATACCCAAACCGTTCGGTGAAACGGCCATTGACCTCGGCAATCCAGCCTGTTACCGGATCGAATAAAATCATCGATAATGGCGCTTGTTCAATGATCGAGCGGTAACGAGACTCGCTTTCTTCCAGTGCCATTTCGGAGCGCATCAGGCGGCCCAGTTGATCCGTAATCTCCTGATTGGCTGCCTTTAATTCACTGGTTCTTTCGTCCACCCGCTGTTCCAGCGCCGTATTCATTTGGGCCAGTTGTTGATTCAATGCCGCCGTTTTTTCGTTCATGGCCAAAACTTGTCTGGCGTTTTCCTGCTCCCGTTTCAGGCCGCGGTGAATTCCTTCGCCCATGGCGGCGATCATCAGGCCGCTGCAGATAAACACTGACAGCATGAGAAATGTGCCCAGTCCAAAGCCGAACCACAACGGGCCGTCAAGCACGGTCCAATACAGGGAAAGCAACGCGGAGAGCACGGTTGCAAGCAGGCCGCTGCGCCAACCACCAAAGATCGACGCCAACATCACGGCCGGATAAAAAGTCAGATACGCAGTACCCATGCCGATAGCCTGCAAAGCGGTCGCGCGAAATAACGCGGCAAATACCGTCACGGCAGCAGCGACTGCGTAACCGCGCTTACCTTGATTACTGGGGTTAACCCACTTCCATGCCACCCAATCACCTCCCTGGACTAATAGAGGTGCAAATTCGTCTGACTCATCGGATAGCGAACTAATAATTAACCCTTTCGCCTTGAAAAAATGGTTTTCCTCTATTTTTTAGCCGATAAAGAGAAAAAAGGAAGCCACTTTAAATAATTGAGTCCTGCGACCCAGTGCAAACAGGACCAGCGATTCAAGGAAGCCGAGCGCAAATTGCCGAAAATAATTATGCTATAGTAATAAATAAAACGGCGGAGGGAAAGTGAGCGCATGTCGACATTGCAGGGAAGGAAGTTGTTGATTGGGTTGATTGGCATACTTTGCCTCAGTATTGCAACGCTGTCTTTCCTGATCATGAATCCCCGCGCTGCAGAATCGATTACACGCAAACCAGCTGCGCCAGTGGCAAACCGTAACGATATAGCAGGGCAGTCAGACCTGATTGCCCGGGTACAGGCCAATATGCTAAACAGGCAATATGATCTGGCCCTGTCCGATTTACAGCAGGCCATTCGTTCGGGCAGCGATACTGAAGAGGTGTATTTTTTGCGTGGCGTGGCCTGGGCCGGTAAGGGCGAACATCTCAAAGCGATTGCTGATTATGATATGGTATTACGCAAAAATCCTACCTTCAGGCTGGCGATACTGAACAAGGGTCGGTCTTATGAGCGATTGAACGAACCGAAAAAGGCAATTGCCGCTTATAAAGAGTTTATCCGCAGTGCTCCGGTCGACGATCCGCAGATGGAAACCGTCAAAAAATTACTGGCAGCAGTGGAACAAAAAACGGATGTCGGGCCTGGAGAATGGAAGCTGGTCGGCAAAACCAACTCGCCGCAGACGCTTGTCAACACGCCGGTAAGCAAGGTGCACCTGACTTTTGCTTCTGCCGGCGGATCAACCCAGGATGTAATTTATCTTGACCTGATCGAAGCCGGTTGGGTTATCGGCGTGGTCAACAGCAACTATTATGAATTCCTGCGCGAAAATGAGACGGTCCAGCAGGCTAGGCGAAAATACACTGTTGCCTTTGTCGCCAACGAGAAAGACCTGACAGTCGGCCAATTTACGCAGATTTTTATCGAACCGAGCCAAAAGCGCGGCGATGTCGGGATTCATATTACCAACCAGTCGGAAAAGGAGGCTTATGTAGAATTGACCGGCAATGCCGGCTATGCGTTGACCCGAATTATCAAAGGCAAGATGTCGATGATTGTGGTTACCTTTTTCACCAGGAATCCAAGCGAAGTGCAAAAGGTATTTGCCAGGCAAGTATTGCAGAATGCGACCAAACAGCCGGCTGCTTTTTCACCGCAGGAGCAGGGCAGCATCCCGCCGCTGTCATAGTCCACCGATTCGCATAGATAAAAAGGCCGTTGTTGCAACTGAAGCTTCAGTTGCAACAACGGCCTTTCTGCTTGGAGTCGCTAACGTCGGTTCCTTTGCTTGACGATGGCGCGGAACTGTTTGATGCCGCCCACGCCGCTCATCATCCGGCTGATTTTTTCCTGCTCCAGCTGGCGGGCGCTCAGGCCCTGGTAGCCCAGCTCGATTTGCAGTTTTTTGTAGCTGGCCAGGCGGGCTTCGTCCAATTGTCCGCCGGTGATTGCCTGTTGGACGGCGCAGCCGGGTTCGCTGTCATGCTGGCAGTCGGCAAAACGGCACTCGCTGGCCAGCGCCTCGATATCGGCAAAGGTCTGGGCGAGGTCGCCGCTGTCCAGCTGGAGTTCCCGCATGCCGGGGGTGTCGATGACGACCGCGCCGCCCGGCAGGGCGATTAATTGGCGATATGTCGTGGTGTGGCGGCCTTTGCCGGCCTGCCCGAGTTCCAGCGTCGCCTGACGGTTTTCGCCCAGCAGGCGGTTGATCAAAGTCGACTTGCCGACGCCGGAAGAACCGACAAACGCGACGGTCTTGCCGGGCGCAAGATATTCGGCGACCGGCAGGTATCCGTCATCTGCCAGCCCTGACGTGAGCAGGATGTCGACACCCAGCGCAATCGCACGGGTTTCGGCCAGCCTTGCGTCCAAGTCGTCGCACAGGTCGGTCTTGGTCAGCACCACCACCGGAATCGCGCCGCTGTCCCAGGCGATGGTCAGGTAGCGCTCCAGACGGCGCAGGCTAAAATCCTGATCCAGCGCCATGCAGATAAACAGCTGGTCGATATTGGCGGCGATGATCTGTCCGTGCACGGACATGCCGGCGGCTTTGCGGCGAAACACCGTGCGGCGCGGCAAGATCTGACGGATGATCGCATTGCCGTGCGAGTCATCCAGGCGGTCGACCAGGACCCAGTCGCCGACTGCCGGATAATCCGGCGCATCTGCGGCCGCATAGCCGAGCTTGCCGGAGATGACCGCCTGCATTTCGCCGGCTGCGGTGATGACGCGGTACTGTTCCTTGTGCTGGACCGACACGCGGGCCAAAAAGCAATCCGGGGTTTGCGAAGCCTGCCGCAGCAGGTCCTCGTCAAGACCGACGGTTGATAATTTTGATAATGATGATTGGTTCAATTTTTTCATCCTCCCGTAGTTTTTTTAAAACCACTGCCCGGGAGGCGCCGAAGAGCTAGTCTGCGTACACCTCCCGGTGTTGCACAGACTCCGGTTTATTTTTGATCAACATAACGATCCGCTCCTTTGTGGTCATTCTAGCGATTATTTTATCACGATGCCGGCGGCGGTGCCACTTGAGGAAATTTTGCACGGGACGGTGGGGTTGCAGGAAAACCGGGAGCGATGTGGAAGTAAAAACATAGTTGATAGGCTGGGAGCAAGCAACCAAAGGAGGCGCGGCGATGTTGCGACGATGTGGAAGAACACTGATCCTCATGGCGCTGACAATACTGATGGCGGGGCTTTCCGTTGCCAGTGCGACCGGGGTTAACGAATTCATGGATATTCCCTGGGGCGCCAGTCGCAGCGAGGTTGCGCAGCGCATGGCCGAGCTGCGGTTTCCCAAAGATGCCGAATCCAATGTACAACGGGATATTTACGAAGGCATGTTTGCCGCCCGCAAGGCATATCTGACGTTCCGGTTTATCAACAACCTGTTTTACAGCGGCGGCGCGCTGTTTGTCGACACCTACCACGCATACGGCAACATCAGCAATGCCACGATCGATTACTATTTCCGGGATATCGAGGCGCAGCTGATCAGCAAATACGGCAAGCCGACCAAGCGCCCCTATGAGGATTCCGACTACTGGACCATCGAGGAGAACGGCACCCGCATCCTGGTCAAGCTGGGCAAGGGCTATCCGCAAAAAGGCGGCGACAACAGCCGGGTATTTGTGAATTATGACAATCTGACCTTTTATGAAAAGGAAAAGCAACGCGCGGCAAGCAAGGATTTTTAGGTGAGATCATGGAAAAATCCGGACCGCTATCTGGCAGCGCGCCGCTGAAAGTCACCGCCAATCTGATTCGTCTGGAACGGGACGGACGCTTGTTGCTGCTGAACTCTTTGCAGCCCAGGCCGCTGCTGTTCCGCCGCGGGCGTGAGTTTGTCGAGGCCTTGCTGGAAAGTGCCGGACACGGGCTGCTCTGCCGCGACGAGCTGGCTTCGCTTTGGCCGGAAGAGGCCGCCGTCATCGATTTTATGATCAGCCACCATATTCTGGTTGCTGCCGACGAGTGCGAGCTGGCGCCGGCCGCCGCCAAACCGTCTGCCGAGGAACTTATGGCATTGTCGCCGGGGATGTCGCTCTATCTGCTGTTGTCGCAGGACTGCAATCTGGGCTGCATTTATTGCCTGAACGGCAAGCGCACCTACCGGAAAAGCGAGCATCCGATGATGCCCGAGGAAGTGGCGTTCCGGGCGGCGGAGTGCTGCGCGGCCCGTATCCGGCCGGGCGGCTATCTCGAAATTGCGATGTTCGGCGGCGAACCGCTGCTGAACTGGGACCTGGCGAAGCGCACGATCGATTATGCCGAATCGGTGCTAAAACCGAAGTTCCCGGACATCGAGTTCCGCTACCACGTGACCAGCAATCTCAGTTTTCTGCCGGAGGATTTCATTGCCCGCGTTAAGGCGCATGGAATCACGGTGCTTTGCGATATCGACGGAGTGGGCGCGGTGCACGACGCCTGCCGTCCCTACAAAGGCGGTGCCGCATCCCATGCCGTGATCGCCGCCAACGTAGCGGCGCTGACGAGTGCAGGGATTCCGGTTAATCTGAGGACAACAGTAACCGCGCTCAATCAGGGGCAGATGGCCGAGACGGCCCGGCATCACCTGGCGCTGGGGGGCAATGGATCTGCTTTCGTACCGGTGAACGTGGTGAACTCCGATGAGGATCTGCTGCCGGATGAACTGATTCCCGATGTCGACTCCTTGCTGGCTTCGCTGATCGAAATTCAAGAGACCGGCGACTGGAGTCTGGAGCGGCTGTTTCCCTTCAGTACGTTCCGGGCCAAAATCCAGCCGGGGAATTACTGCGTGCTGGGCTGCGGCGCGCCGTTCGGCAATACGCCGGTGGTGGATGTGAAAGGCGATGTATACCCCTGCATTTATTTGGTCGGGATGCAGCGATACAATCAGGGAAACGTGCTGAGCGGCAGTTACCCCGATCCGGCGGTGGCCCTGGCATTGGTGGAGGAATTGCATGTCGACCAGCGGCCCGATTGCAAAGCATGCTCCTGGCGCTACCTCTGCGGCGGCGGTTGCCCGGTGCAGATGCTGGCAATGAAGGGGCGCACCGATTTGTCGGCCAAGGCGCAGGACTATTGTGACCGGATCAACTGCGAATATACGAAAAAAGTGCTGGAAGTCTTGTTGTGGGAGTATGCGGACCAGGCGTCGCGAGTCGCTGACGGCGGCGAAGCCGCTGCGGGACCTTGTACCGGACCGGAAGCAAAGTACTGCTGATGCGAAAACGCGGAACTCAACCATGATACATAATATAAGTTGGGAGGGATTGACATGGCACCGGATCAAGAAAGTAAAAGCGCGCTGTCCAGACGTGAGTTTTTTGTAAAATGCGGCGTCGCGGTGGTAGCGACGGCAGCCTGTGAGGTGTTGTCGGTATTTTCATCGGCGTCAGCCGAGCCGAGTCGCCTGTGCACCCAGTGCAACAGTTTCTGTGTGACCAGCTGCACCAGCAACACCTGTGTGAATCAGGGCCCGCCAAATCCGCCGCCGCCGACCTGCGTGCAGGGGTTCAAATAGGCGAACCCGCCAATATAAAGAGCCGTGACCGAAAGCCTGTAAAGGCTGGCGGTCACGGCTCTTTTGCTTTAACGGATGCTTTTTAGCTCTTATTTGAAGATGCCGAACGGCTTGCCCATCGGCATGAACGGTTTGCCGAAGTGGGTGTTGAGCACGACAGCGGAGCAGGCGTAGAAAGAAATCAACGCGCAGACCATTTCGGCAATCGCGCCGATCATGTGGGTGGTGTGGGGGGCAACGCCGAACGCGTTCAGGGAGAGAGCGGCCAGCAGGATGTCGATGACGACCATGTCGATGAAAATGACTTTGTTGACTTCCATCGCGCCAATTGTCATAAAGATCGAGAAAATCAGGTAGCCGAGGAAAGCGAAGCCGAGT
Source organism: uncultured Veillonellaceae bacterium (assembly GCA_964386615.1). Taxonomy (GTDB): domain Bacteria; phylum Bacillota; class Negativicutes; order UBA1444; family UBA1444; genus UBA1444. Next base: position 1,132 of record CAYLSL010000072.1, on the reverse strand, counting down.
TGCTTGATGTCAACGGCGCCTTTCAGGGCAGGACCGAGCGCGCCCATGTTCATCAGCCAGCAGGTGGCCACGGCATACCAGAAAAATGCATAAGCGCCAAACACGGTTGCGCCCCAGATGTTTTCATGCAGGAAATCCAGGATCGAAGCGATCAACTGGGCGGTAGCACCTAAAAACATTGCATAAACGATAACAAAAGACAGGCCGGTGGTGATGCCGAGTTTTTGCGAAGCGGCTACAAAGGTGACCATGGCCAGGCCGAACAGGCCGAGACCGGTAGGATTGGCTACAGAAATCTTATTGATTACTTTTTCACTCATTAAAATTCATTCCTCCAGATTTTTATATTTTGGTTCGCGCGGCACGTGGTTGAACGTTGGCAGTTCACTCTCCTTTGCACGGGAGTTATCGCGTGCATACAAAATGCGAGTAAAATTTCAAGCTATCTAAGTATAACCAATTATGAATAAAAAACGCAATAATCTGGAGAAAAAATGATATTATCAGCAATCATTATTGATTATCGCCGGATTGCAACAAAAATTGCCATTTTTGACTGCTATTGCCGGTAAAAGCAGCCGGACAAGTCGGCCGCAGCGGCAGGAAAAAGCGGCGCCGCAGCGAACAACAAAGCAGTGACCCCAAATGCAAAGGAGCCGCAATCATGAACGCAGTGCAGTGGTTGTTCTGCATCGTAACCCTGATGTACTGGTTTTCCATGTATACCTACGTGCCGGTTTTGCCGCTTTACGCGGCTTCGCTCGGCGCTTCCTACAAAATGATCGGCCTGGTGATCGGGTCTTATGGCATTACCCAGCTTTTGCTGCGGGTACCGCAGGGCATATTGTCCGACCGCTGGCGCAAACGCAAGCTGTTTGTCGCGCTGGCGATGGCCGTGTCCTGTGTGAGCGCGCTGGGGATGTGGCTGCTGCCGGATGTGGCGGCCCTGCTGTTTTTCCGTGGTCTGTCCGGAGTCGCGGCGACCGCCTGGGTCGTGCTCGTCGTTTTGTTCAGCAGCTATTTTTCGGAAGCCGAGGCGCCACGGGCCTACGGGATCATGAACTCGCTGGGGTTCTTTGGTCAGATGGCCGGCATGTTTATCGGCGGGCTGGTTGCCGAGTGGTATGGCCAG
>CAYLSL010000071.1:0-9946 GCA_964386615.1 uncultured Veillonellaceae bacterium | reverse complement strand
AACACGCCATGTTGGTCGATCTGGGCCGCAACGACATCGGTCGGATCAGCCTGCCGGGCACCGTCCATGTCACCAAAATGATGGAGGTCGAGAACTTTTCCCATGTAATGCATATCGTATCGGAAGTCAGCGGCAAACTGAACCCGAATTATACAGCGACCGATACATTGAAGGCTTGCTTCCCCGCCGGCACTGTCAGCGGCGCGCCGAAAATCCGGGCAATGGAAATCATCAACGAACTGGAACCCGAACGTCGCGGACCCTATGCCGGCGCGGTCGGCTACTTCGATTTTCGCGGCAATATGGACACCTGCATCACGATCCGCACCTTCAGCATTTCCGGCGACGAAGTGACGATCCAGACCGGAGCCGGTATTGTCGCCGACTCGGTACCGGAAACCGAATATCAGGAAATCCGCCACAAGGCAAAAGTCCTGTTTCAAGTGTTGGGAGGGAACTGAGTCATGATTTTGCTTATCGATAACTATGATTCCTTCACTTACAATGTATACCAGGCGGTCGCCAATCTGGGCCATCCGTTGCAGGTCGTACGCAACGATCGGATCAGCCTGGCCGAAATCGCTGCAGGCAACTATGATGCAATTATCATTTCGCCCGGCCCCGGCACGCCCGACGACGCCGGGCTCAGCAAACAGATCGTGCGTGAATTCGCCGGCAAATTGCCAATTCTCGGTATCTGCCTCGGCCACCAGGTCATCGGCGAAGTATTTGGCGGCAACGTAGTACGGGCGCCGCAGCCGGTGCATGGAAAAACGACCGAGGTTGCGCACCAGGGCCACGGCTTGTACACCGATTTGCCCCAGCCTTTCACCGCCGGTCGTTATCATTCGTTGATTGTGGAGGAATCCAGCTTGCCGGAGTGCCTGGAAGTCACCGCCCGCAATGAGGAAAATTTGGTCATGGGCCTGCGGCATCGTCAGTTCAATGTGCAGGGAGTGCAGTTCCACCCCGAATCAATCCTGACGCCGGTCGGCAACAAACTTTTGGCCAATTTTCTGTCCAGCATTGAAGCCGCATAGACCAGTTTTCGCTACTCTTTCAACATGCCGGCGATCCGGCCCAGCGGTTCGCTTAGATCCATATGACCATACAGCGTCGCAACTTTTTTGCCTTCGATCAGGATCTGTACCCGTTCCACTTCGGGAAATTCAGTCAATGTATACACAATCGCTGAGACGGCCAGGATCTCGCGGGCCGAGCCGCCGCCTTTCTGCGCTACCAGGTCGGCGGAAAAATCGACCTGAGCAATCTTGTCCGCGACGATGACCGATTTTACTTTGGTTGCCGCCGGCAATACCGGCCAGAGTTTTTTGTCCTTCGGTCCGGCAATCAGGGTTTCCATTGCTCGCTGCAGCAGCAACGAATCTTTGTTTAGCTGGCTGATTTCCGCTGTCAGATGCTCTGCGTCAGGAGCGCCAAAATACACCTTGACAGCAACAGTCGCAACCGGCTTCGGCGGCTCCGGCGGCGTCGTTTTTCCAGTCAGCCCCGCGCAACCAACCAACAAAAATACCAACCAAACTGCCAGTAAAACCAAGAGGACTCTTACCCGGCGCATCATTGCTCACCTCGCATTTTGGCAGCCCGTAGGAAAAACTGATCCAATCCTGCAACAATCGATTGCGCGATTTTATCCTGAAAAACTGGATCATTAAGAATTATCTCTTCTTGAGGATTGGACATAAAACCCACTTCCAGCAATGCCGCAGGCATCGTGGTATTCTTCACCACGAAAAAATTAGCAGTCCGCGCACCTTTGTCTGTCAATCCTCCAGCGCTAACCATCGCGTCCTGTAGGGAACGGGCCAGTTCCCCGTCAAAGATAGTTTTTGCGTAAAAATAGGTGGTAGTACCATTAGCATCGGGGTTCACTGACGAATTGTGATGAATGCTGATAAACACATCCGCGTTATTGCGATTGCCCACCTGCGTACGCGCTGATAATTCTTCCCTGTCGGTTGCCTTTGCCCCAGCCACATCAATATCCGACGTTCTGGTCATCAACACCTTGGCCCCGGCTTTCTCCAGTTTTGCCTTAGTCAACAGCGACAGGTCAAAGTTCAGTTTCTTTTCATAACTGCCACGAATCCCCAACGCGCCCGGATCCGTTCCACCATGTCCCGGGTCGATCACTACCAGCTTTCCTTTCAACCCTGGCAAAAACTTCAGATTCCCCACTGGCACGACACGCTCCATATCAATCACAACTCGAAATGGGCGCTTTGCCTTGGCATCAGCCGACAAAGTCGACACTTTATATTGACCTTCTTTTACTTCTTCCGGAAAATCTATGACCAGGCGGGCATTACGATCTGACTGGACTGCGCTGAGCTGGGTCACAACCACACTGTCCGGCGACAGTCCGGGTGACCACTTGTCAATGCTAACATCCTTTAAGGTAGCAATCAATCGCCAGTTTGGCAATTTCGTAATGAAATGTTCAATCTCAACCGGCTTCGTTGTCTCCACTTCCAAACGAACCTTGATCAGGCCGGTCGTTGCATCCACACTGCGCGTCCATCGTGTGCCGGTAATCTTGGCGGACGTCTCCAGCGGTGCAGCCAAAACCAACAACGGCATACAACTCAAACAAAAAAACATCAGCAAACTTAGCCAATATCGTAAACGCAACCGCAATACCCTCCCTGAAAATACTATATCGTCATTATACCATAGGCCAACTTTACTTTTGTTACAGGACTTCTTATCGCGCAGTGAGTTCTTTTCCACAAGCGCGCTGTAGGCATAAATATTTTGAGAGGTTACAAAAGTAACCTCTCAAACACAACTATATTGAACGGTAACCCGTTGCGACAATTTACTTGCCGTCGCGCACTACCGCCAACACTTCTTCAATATCCGGCAATTGCGGAATATCATAGATTTTAACCCAGACTACTTTGCCAGTTTCATCAATCAGAACATTGGCCCGCTCGGAAAATCCTTCGACCTCTCGGAATAAACCGTAATCCTGAGCCACTTTGCCATGCGGCCAAAAATCAGCCGGCAGTTTAACATTGGCAACCCCCAGCTCTTTGGCCCAGGCATTCTTGCTCGGCACCGAGTCGATGCTCAGTCCCAGCGGCACCGTATTATGCTTTTCAAACTCTGCCAAATTTTCTTCCAACGCCTTCATTTGACTGGCGCATACGCCGGTCCAAGCCAGTGGATGCCAAGAAAGCAACACCTTTTTACCACGCAGATCCGACAAACGAACCTCTTGTTTCCGATTGTCCAGCAATACAAAATCCGGCGCCATATCGCCTACAGCAATTCTTTTCATCATAATCCCTCCGTTTAGTTACGGATAATATTTATCCATTATAAATATAATTGGCCATTTTAAACAAAAATCCTGCTGATTTTTTCAGCAGGATTAAAATATTTTGATCCTATTATTTTTCCTGAGCAATCCAGTGATAGATATCCCGTAACGCAGGCAGCGCCTCCGCATGATAAAGGCCACACGCCGAACTTAAAACCAAAGGCCCTGTGGATAGCCAATCACGCAAGATTGCTCCTTCCCTGACAGGATAAAAACCGCCCGGCATAAGCCAATTTGCCTGCAGGCCAGAAAGCAAGGGTGTCTTTTCGCCGAGAATATCCCAGGCACGTAACGGATCGGTCCCTTCCGGTTCTAGTGAGTAAAATTGAAAACCAGCCTGTCGTAACCCCGGCAACAACAAATCGACACAACCATCGCTATGAAAACCGATGCTAACGCCAGCCGCCAAACCATGCGCTGCCAATTGCCGATACTGTGGCAGTAAAAACTGCTCCAGCTGTTGTGGTGACAAGTACGGCCCTGCGGCAAACGCAATATCATCCGCCAACAAGATCAAGTCCACGCCTTCGGCCAGCCAGTCATCCATCTCCTGTTCAGCCTGACGCATCGCCGTTACCAATCCCTGACACATTGCTTCACTTTCCTTAGCTAGCTGCAACATCGCCGCCTGCCAGCCGACCTCACCCATCCAGCGCTGCCAGGGACCATTCACTACAGCTCCCGCCGCCAGACCTAACGCATGCGCCTTGCCGACAGCGCCCGGCACTCGGTCAAAAAAACAAAAATCCGCCTGCAACGACTTGGCAGCCGCGAGGATTTCATCGGCAGTCCCGCCACCCGGTAGCGGCCAGATCTCACCTCGCAGCGTTCGGTCAGTCTCATCACCGTTCAGCAGCCTTTGCATCTGTGCTCGACCTGTTTTTTCAACCCCGTTGATCATATCTCGTTCACACCAATTCCCGCTGGATGTGAACCAAAAAATCCTGAATGTTGGTCACAATGGAAGTGACTTCTAGTGAACCTCGGTCTTTCAGTTTATTCACAGCAAACTCTGAAACATCGACACTATAAAGAAATACAGGCCGCACAGTTCCATCAATCACCTGGTATGCCGGCGTCATGTTACCGGCTGCGATCGAATGCAGTTGGGTTGCCAAACAAATCATTGTTGTCGCTTGCTTCGCATGCTGACGCATCGCATTCTGCGCCGCATAAACATCAGCCACCACTTCCGGCAACGGCCCGTCATCGCGGATCGACCCAGCCAGTACTATTGGCGTACCAGTTCGTACACAAGCGGCTACCACACTTTCGTCGATGTTTTTCGCCGCAACAAACTCCGCCAGTGTCGCATGCTCCCGGGCTTGATTCAATACGTCCAGATGATGATAGTGTCCGTTGCAGCAACTTTGCTGTGTGTAAATATCTTGTCCGAGCGCCGTTTGGAAGATTGCCCCTTCCAAATCATGGGTTGCCAAGGCGTTGCCGGCCAAAATTGCATCGACATAGCCGTTTTCAATCAGGGAAATCATCGCCTTTTTGGAATCGGAATCAAATACAACTGCCGGCCCCAAAACCCAGACGATATAGCCATGTTCTTTTTCATAACGCAACAATTCGTACAGCCGGTCATAGTCTCGTGAGTAGGCCGTTTCACGCGACCGTCCGGTGCGAAAGGCAAAGGTGTCACCTTCACAATCACTGCGATGAAAGCCGGTGGCGTGGACATAAATCCCTTCGCTACCGTCCTCGCTCCGTCCCACAACCACGCGGTCGCCTACCACCAGTCGTCGAAACTCCTTCACTTCAAGCCTGTTGCCCTCCGACAGCACAACGACGCCGTCCATTCTGCTCTGCTCCAGCAGTAACCATTCGCCGCCAACCCGAAAGTACTCGGGAAAAATCGTTGTGGCGTGAAAATTGGCTGGCGCTACACCTGCCTTCAATACGGCAATATACTTTGCATCGGGGCTATTTCCCAGACCGAGTGCAAAAAAATCGGGGGCTGTGTACTCTGGCATCGTGAATTTCATAGAAAGGTCCTCCTGTTAGCTCGCTCCCAGCAGACGCTGTACCGTCCGCCACAAAATCAGCGGCATTGCATCATAAGAATAATATGTATCGATCCGTTCCGAAAGTTTATGCGCATCTTTGCCGTAAGGTCCGATATTGACCACTGGCATGCTTATTGACTGGATCGCTTGCACCGGTAACCGATAGGTCAACTGCCAGGCCGGCATGTTTTCGGTCAGTTTGTCCATGTGTTCGGCGGCGGCAATCCCGCAGTAGCTTAGATCAGAAATGTAGGGGTAGAATTTGCGAGTCACGATCGGGTAGTCAAATTTCTGTCGCGCTTCCGCCACAGCCTGCCGGACAGCGGCAAGCAGCCGGTCACTGCGCGGGTCGCCGTCGCGGACAAAATTGTGCGGGTAATAGGGCGGCGCAAAGTACACGACGATTTTCGAATCCTTATCAGAGCAATGTTTGTGGACCTCGTTGACAATCGCCATCGATACTTCGCGGTCGTCGGCTCGCCGTTCACGCAGGGTTTCAATCAATTCCGCCAAAATCCGGTCGATCTCTTCGCCCCGTTCCTGCTTCACCATTTGGTATAACTCATCGTACGTCATCACATTCGACTGCCAGGGCAATCGTCGGAAAGGAATATGGCTCAGGGCGCAGTAGCGTTCATAGTCGATATTCAACCGAATAATCACAGCCGCGAATGCTTCTGCCGCCTTGACGCGGCATTTTGCCAACACCTCGGCTGGTTCGCTGCAATGGGTCGGATAGTTGAAGTACAAATTGACGGTATTCGCTGTCTGTACCGAATACTCGGTCTTATTGTCGCGCTGATGCAGACTGATCGGCGGCAAGGCAACCTCGCCATCGGCGATGTCACAAATTTCCGGATTGAGGTCAATCCGTTGCAGCACCTCCGAAGCAAGCAAATTGGCGTCCAGGCCGTTAAAAGGCTCGCCGACGTGCGTTTCTTCGCCATAGATATAGAAGCATGGCAACAACTTACCGGTAGTGCCAACATAGACATAGCGATTCTCATCGCCGGGGTAACGAAAGGTCATGAAATCGGTATCTATGGCAGCGATGTAGTGCCAACCACGTTCCGCTTGCAATGCCGCGAGATCTTCGACCGCCGAAAGCATACCGGCTGAATTACCCTCTTCATCAGGCACTGCGTAAAACACCAAATTCCCCGTCAATGCTTCCGGTTGCCGCGCATAATACTCCACCAGCACCATCAACGCGGCTACACCGGTTTTCATATCCAAAATGCCGCGGCCAAGCAACCAGCGGTCAGACATAATCTCCGACAGCGCCGGCTCACTGAATTTAGTATCCAGCGCCAGATTTTTCTTCAATGCAACCGGATCGGTCGCCATTTCCTGCAAGCCGCCATAATCGGCAACCCCGACCGTATCGATATGACCAATGCACAGCAACGTTTCTTGCGTTGGCGACGGTTTTCCTTCAATCAGGGCAAATACGTTCAATCGCCCCAGCTCATCGTCCCGCACGGGAACTAGTCGGAGTTGGTCGGGATGTTGCCGGAAATAATCAAGCTGGGCCAGATAATCATAGATTTTTTGAGCGACGGCGATCTCCCCTGTCGTTCCGACCACGCTGCGAATCTGGGTCAACTCGATCGCTAGCGTCTTGATTTTTTCACCGATTTGCGTATTGAATTCCACGCTATACCCCCAAATTTCCTATTGATTTGTTCCACCCGCAAACTAACGGCTTCGCGGGCCCAAACGTTCCTGTAAAAATGCCGTCACCGGAGTGTGATAAAGAACCCAAGCGATCATGCTGCCGCCGACTGTGCTGACCATAAACGGTATCACAAAAAACATTGCCCCGACGCCGGAACCGAGAAATACTTTTGCCACAGGGTATGCGACCATTGCGCCGATTATGCCGGTACCAATGATTTCGCCAGCCACTGCGCCCCAAATACTTCGCGTCCGTGCGTATAGAATCCCGGCCAGTGCTGCGCCGATCATGCTGCCGGGAAACGCCAGCAGCGAACCGGTTCCGAGGATATTTCGCAGCACAGACACGCCAAACGCCGCTCCCACTGAATAGCGTGTACCGAGCAACACTGCCAGCAGCACGTTGATCGCATGCTGCACTGGAAAACACTTGGCAACACCGACGGGAATATAGACCAAATGGGCTGATAAAACACCCACAGCGATAAAAAGTGCGGTAAACGTCAGTTTTCTTGTCTCCATCATCATTCCTCCGTTTTTTCAGCCAGCAATGCAAGAGGCGCATTCCGGTAGGAATGCGCCTTCAAATGCCTTAAAAGTTGTCGCTGTTCCTACGCTGGTATTATCCAGATCAGGTCAAGGGTAACAGACGTCGGTCTGACTCTCAGCCGGCCCACCGGCTCCCCTAGCTTCACTTCTTTTATGATGGTTTCATAATATCATTTCAGGCAACGCTATGCAAGCCGGTCCACTTCGCGCAACGCGGCAAGTATTTTCCGGCTGATCACCGGATTGGCAGCCACAATCGAAATTTTTCGATCACTGCGAAACGGCAGTACTTCTCCTCCGGCTTCTGTAACAATCAGAATGCTGGCCGCAACATCCCATGGCGACAGGTTCATTTCCCAGAACCCGTCAAAGCCTCCTGATGCCACACAGGCCAAATCATAAGCCGCCGATCCCATCCGCCGGACTGCTCGCGTTTTCTTGGCCAGGCTGGTGAAATAGTCAATATTGTTGACCGGATGAGTGGCTATGTCATAAGGAAAACCGGTCGCCAGCACGCATTCGATCAGTTCTCTCTTGCCGCCGACCTGGAGCCGTTTACCGTTACGGTAAGAACCCTGTCCCTTGATCGCGCTGAACATTTCGTCGGTCACCGGAGCGTACACAATCCCCAGGACTTTTTCTCCTCGATATTCTAACGCGATTGATACGGCAAAAATCGGTAACCCTTGGGCATAATTGGTCGTGCCGTCTACCGGATCAATCACCCAGCGATACTCCGAGTCCTGCCCGGAAACGCCCGATTCCTCAGCCAAAATCGCATGCTCTGGATATTGCTGCCGCAGATAACCGACGATCATATCATCTGAACGTCGGTCAATTTCCGTCACCAGGTCGATGCTGGTCGTTTTGCGGTCCATTTCCAGGTCCAACCGGCCAAGATTCTCCCGCTGCATTGCACCGACCTTGCGGGCAACGGCCTGCATTTCTTGCATTGCTTTTTCCAATGAAAACATTGTTTCGCCTCTCTGACTTCCTGCACAAATATTATACGGCATCGTTTGCAATCGAAAGTTTTCCACACATACAAAAATTATATCCCTTTAAAAACGAAAAGCAAGTCGCATTTTACTGCGCTTGCTTTTCAGCATCAACAATGTCGTTATTGTACGGCGATCGCTTCGATCTCGACCACGGCGCCTTTCGGCAAAGCCGCCACCTGAACGGTGGAACGCGCCGGCGGGTTGGTTTTGAAAAATTCGCTGTATACTTCGTTCATTGCGGTAAAATTTTTCAGATCAGATAAAAACACGGTGGTTTTCACGACCTGATCCATTGTGCAGCCGCCAGCTGCTAACACTGCAGCCAGATTGGTCAAAGATTGTCGCGTTGCTGCCGCAATCTCTGTCAACAGTTCGCCGGTTGCCGGGTCCACCGGCAGTTGACCGGACACAAACACCATCCCATTAGCCTTGATTCCCTGCGAGTAGGGGCCAATGGCCGCCGGAGCTTTTTCAGTAGTAAGGGAAGTTGAGCTCATCATAAATCCTCCTCATATTTTAGTCTTTTGCTGCCGCCAGCTTCTGATAACCCTGCAACCGTTCGAGCGCGTCCCGCTCGGTCTTTGCATACAGTTCTTCGGCCAGTTCCGGGAATTGTTTCTGTAACGAAGAGTAGCGAACTTCGCCCATCAGGAACTCGCGGAAATTCATCGTCGGCGCTTTTGAATCCAAGCTGAACGGATTAGTTCCGCTCGCTTTCAATTCGGGATTGTATCGGTACAGGGACCAGTAGCCGCATTCGACCGCCCGTTTCGCTTCAGCTTGGCTGCAGCCCATGCCGGCTTTCAGTCCATGATTGATACAGGGCGAATAAGCTATAATCAGTGACGGTCCCGGGTAAGCTTCGGCTTCGGCAATCGCTTTCAATGTCTGCGCTTTATCCGCTCCCATGGCGATTTGTGCCACATAAACGTATCCGTAACTCATCGCGATCATGCCGAGGTCTTTTTTCTTGGTCTTCTTGCCATCGGCGGCAAACTTGGCGATCGCAGCAGTCGGCGTCGCTTTCGAAGATTGACCACCGGTATTGGAGTATACTTCGGTATCAAACACCAGGACATTGATGTTTTCTCCGGAAGCCAAGACATGGTCCAGACCGCCAAAACCAATGTCGTAGGCCCAGCCATCGCCGCCAAACAGCCATTGCGAACGTTTGACCAGGAAGTCGCGATTCTCATAAATCTCGGCCAGTAACGGATTATTCCCTTTTCCCTGCTCCAATGCGGCAATCAGGCGATCGGCCCGTTCACGAGCGTTGGTTCCTTGCTCAATGTTAGCCAGCCAGTCTTGCGCCGCCTGTTTGAATTCTTCGCCCAGCTCCAGCTGCAACGCAGCTTCCA
>CAYLSL010000070.1:0-10282 GCA_964386615.1 uncultured Veillonellaceae bacterium | reverse complement strand
TTTGCGATAAAAACTATTATCTAGTAAAATATAAATAATTGCGCTGTGCAGCGTAACGTTAAAACAACACAGGAAAGGACCGAAAATGAAAGACAAACTGATTATAAAAGGCGCCCGTCAACACAATCTGAAGAATATTGATCTGGAGATCCCCCGCGATAAATTGGTGGTATTGACCGGCTTGTCCGGCTCCGGCAAGTCATCGCTGGCTTTTGATACGATTTACGCGGAAGGGCAGCGCCGCTATGTGGAATCGTTGTCGGCGTATGCCCGGCAATTTCTCGGTCAGATGGACAAACCGGATGTCGATTATATCGAAGGGTTGTCACCGGCCATTTCGATTGACCAGAAGACAACCAGCCGCAATCCGCGTTCCACGGTGGGGACTGTGACCGAGATTTATGATTATCTGCGGCTATTGTATGCCCGGGCCGGTCGGCCGCATTGCCCCGAGTGCGGCGAGCCGATTACGCAGCAAACGGTGCAGCAGATGGTCGATGCATTGATGAGTCAGGGCGACGGCGCCCGGCTTACGCTGTTGGCGCCGGTGGTTCGCGGCAAAAAGGGCGAACATCAAAAACTGCTCGACGAAATCCGCAGGGACGGCTATGTCCGGGTGCGTGTCGATGGAGAACTGCGTGAACTGAGCGAGGAAATAAAACTCGACAAAAACAAGAAACATACGCTGGAAGTCGTGATTGACCGGGTCGTAGTGAAAGAGAATGTTGCCCGCCGTTTGGCTGAATCGCTGGAAACCGCGTTGAAATTGGGCGAGGGACTGGTCGTTGTTGATGTGAATGGTGAACAGGAACTGACCTTCAGCGAAAACTTCGCCTGCATCGATTGCGGCATCAGTCTGCCGGAAATCGCGCCTCGCATGTTCTCCTTCAACACGCCGTATGGCGCCTGCCCGGCCTGCACCGGTCTGGGGGTAAATCTGGAGATCGATCCTGATATGATTGTGCCGGATGGCAGCAAGACGATCCGGGATGGAGCGATTATAGCCGTATCAAGCAACCCCGGTTCATTTTTCATGTGTCAGTTGAAAGTCCTGCTGGAGCGGCGAGGCTATTCTTTTGATACGGTGTGGAATGAGTTGCCGGTTGAAATTCGTGAACTGATTCTGCAGGGGGCAGAGGGCGAACGGCTTTCGTTTGAATATGAAAACCTGTTCGGCGAAGTGAAGACGCACTTCACTTCCTATGAAGGGGTTTTGCCGATGCTGGCCCGGCGGCACCGCGAATCGACTTCGGATTCGATGCGGGAAGAAATCGAACGGTATATGACATCTAAACCTTGTCCGGTCTGCCACGGCGCCCGGTTGAAAAAAGAGTCGCTGGCGGTAAAGGTGGGTGGCAAAAACATTCAGGAAGTCACGCATTTGACGGTGGGCGAGTGTCGAAGCTTTTTCCAGCAACTGGAGTTAACGGCGCGGGAAAAAACGATTGCCGTTCAGATCCGCAAGGAAATCGATGCCCGGTTGGGTTTTCTGATCAACGTTGGCCTGGATTATCTGTCGCTGGATCGGGCAGCCGGTACGCTGTCCGGCGGTGAAGCCCAGCGGATCCGTCTGGCGACCCAGATCGGCTCGGGGTTGGTCGGCGTGCTGTATATCCTGGATGAACCGAGTATCGGTCTGCATCAGCGTGATAATAAAAAACTGCTGGAAGCACTAAAAAAATTGCGCGATCTCGGCAATACCCTGTTGGTGGTGGAACATGACGAAGAAACCATGTTTAACGCCGATCACATTATCGACATCGGCCCCGGGGCTGGCGTTCACGGCGGCCATGTGGTCGCCCAGGGCACGGTGGATGACATCCAGGCCTGTTCAGAATCAATCACCGGGCAGTATCTGTCAGGAAAATTAGCGATTCCGGTGCCGGAAAAACGGCGGTCACCCAATGGAAAATGGGTGGAAGTCCTGGGGGCGGCAGAAAATAATCTGGCCAACATCGATGTACGGTTTCCGCTTGGTGTGTTTACTGCGGTGACAGGGGTTTCCGGTTCCGGCAAGAGCACATTGGTCAATGAAATTCTCTATAAGGCGCTGGCGCAGAAGATTTATGGCGGACGGACCCGACCCGGAGCGCACCGGGAAATTCGCGGCGCGCAATATATCGACAAAATCATCGACATCGACCAGTCGCCGATCGGCCGTACGCCACGTTCCAATCCAGCGACCTATACCGGCCTGTTCGATTCAGTGCGCGAACTGTTCAGCCAGACGCCGGAAGCCAAAATGCGCGGCTACAAACCCGGCCGGTTCAGTTTTAATGTCAAGGGCGGCCGCTGCGAAGCCTGTCACGGCGATGGCATCATCAAGATCGAAATGCATTTCCTGCCGGATGTTTATGTTCCCTGCGAAGTCTGCAAGGGTGCCCGCTATAACCGGGAAACGCTCGACGTGCACTACAAGGGCAAGAATATTGCCCAGGTGCTGGACATGGTTGTCGAAGAGGCGCTTGAGTTTTTTGCCAACTTGCCGAAAATTCAACGTAAATTGCAGGTGTTGCATGACGTGGGACTGGATTATATCAAACTGGGCCAGCCAGCCACGACGCTGTCCGGCGGTGAAGCGCAAAGGGTCAAACTTTCGACCGAACTGGCCAGGCGCAGTACCGGAAAAACCCTGTATATCCTTGATGAGCCGACCACCGGCCTGCACATGGCCGATGTGCATCGCTTGCTGGAAGTGCTGGACCGCCTGGTTGACGCAGGGGATACGGTCGTTGTCATCGAACATAACTTAGATGTGATCAAACGGGCGGATCACGTGATTGATCTGGGTCCGGAGGGTGGACTCGGCGGCGGCAGGGTTATTGCCGCAGGCACACCGGAAGAACTGGCGGCGGTGGCGGAGTCGCATACCGGACAGTACCTGAAGCCGGTGTTGCCGGTACAATCAGTTGCTTCTCCGGTTAAGAAACCGCGAAAAATCAGCAAAAAAAGTGCGGTGTCATGAATAGCGGCGAGGAAAACAACAGTTCTCTGAACATAAAAGCGGAATTGACGGCGCAGGTCGCTCTGTTGCCGGATAAGCCCGGCGTGTATCTGATGCGGGACCAAATCGGCAAGATCATTTATGTCGGTAAGGCCGTTAATCTGAAAAACCGGGTTCGTTCCTATTTCCAACAGCGTGGCCTCAGCCCCAAAACCGAGGCGTTGGTGGCGCGGATCGTCAGTTTTGAAACCATCGTGACGGCGACCGAAATGGAAGCGCTGATTCTGGAATGCAACCTGATCAAAAAGTATCGGCCGCGCTACAATATTAGTCTGCGTGATGACAAGACCTATCCGTTCATCAAAGTGACCCTGAATGAAGCGTACCCGCGCGTGTATGCGACCCGCCGGCTGGAAAAAGACGGGGCTAAGTATTATGGACCCTATGCCAGCGCCGGTGCAATGCATGAAACGATTGCGCTGCTGAAAAAATTATTTCCCCTGCGCAGCTGTCGCAGCATGGATGCCAAGCGTCCCTGCCTGGAATATCATATCAATCGCTGCATGGCGCCGTGTGCTGGGTTGGTCGATCAGGATACCTACCTGGCCATGGTCAAAACAGTCTGCCTGTTTCTCGAAGGGCGTTCGTCCGATGTGGAAAAGGATCTGAAGCGCCGGATGCTGGCGGCGTCCGATGCACTGAAGTTTGAACTGGCAGGCCGGCTGCGGGATCAGCTGACAGCCGTGCGGCAAGTGATGGAGAAACAAAACATTGTTACCGGCGCCGGTGATCAGGATGTGCTGGGGCTGGCCCGGTTAGGCGCTCAAGCTTGTGTACAGGTGTTTTTTATCCGCAGCGGCAAGATGGTGGGGCGGGAACGGTTCATGCTGTCCGGCGGCGAAACTGATGCGGACAGTGAAGTGCTGGCTGCCTTTGTCAAGCAGTATTATAATGAGGCGACGTTTATTGCCCGGGAAATATTGACACCGGTATTGTTGCCGGAAACAGAGCTGCTCACCGCCTGGCTGACCGAGCGAAAAGGCGGCGCCGTGCATCTGGTGACGCCGCAGCGGGGCAGCAAGCGCGATTTGATCGAACTTGCCGCCGAGAATGCCGCCGAAGTGCTTCGCCAGCGCTGCGAACGGGATGCGGCAAAGCTGGGTAAACGTACGGCGGCTTTAGAGGAATTGCAGGATCGGTTGGCGTTGGATCGGCTGCCGCTGCGCATCGAGTGTTTTGATATTTCCCATATTCAAGGTGCTGAAACAGTCGCTTCCATGGTCGTGTTCACTGACGGCGAGCCGGATAAAGCTGAGTATCGGCGGTTCAAACTGAAAACAGTCGAAGGCAGCCCTGACGATTTCGCCTCGATGCAGGAAGTGACGTTGCGGCGATACCGGGAAGCGGCCGAACCTCTGCCGGACCTGATCGTGATTGACGGAGGCAAAGGGCAGCTGTCTTCCGCATTGGAAGTGATCCGGGGCGTAGGCTTGAGTGAGATCCCTGTCATCGGCCTGGCTAAGGAATTTGAACATATTTTCCGCGAAAATATCAGCGAACCACTCGTTTTGCCCCGACATTCCGAAGCGCTCCGCCTGATGCAGCAAATCCGGGACGAGGCCCACCGCTTTGCCGTGACTTATCATCGGAAACTGCGCGCAAAACGCAATTTGGTTTCCGTGCTGGATCACATCAAGGGGATTGGCGCCAAGCGCCGCCAGGCTTTATGGAAGCATTTTGGCGCGCTGGAAAAGATGCGGGCGGCATCGGTTGAAGAATTGACTGCGGCGTCGGGAATGAACCGCACGGCAGCGCTGGCGGTCTGGCAGTTTTTTCATTCCCAGGAAAAATGACAGGAAGTGAAACGGTCGTGAAAGATGCAATGCTGGGGTTAAAGCGAACATCATTTGTCTGGCGGGAACCGTTGGCCAATTTGTTGATGTGCGCGTACCTGTCCCTGATTATATTCATGCCGGAGACTTATGAACAATGGTTTCGGCAACCATTGCTCGATGAAACCAGTCTGGCCAGTCAACAGGCGGCGGTTAGCATCAAATTCGCCTTGTTGCTGCTGGGGCTGCAGGGATTGGAGTTTATTGCGCTGAAATGGAAAACGGCTGCCGTTTTTCACCGTCTTCAGGGGCGTCAACTATCAATGAAGTTTGGACTGGGAATATTTGTTTTTTGGCTGTTTCACCTGGCGGTTTCGATTATGCTCGGAGCGTCAGCCAGCTTGGCGTTTGACACAGATCTTTCAAACGTTGGCGGGTGGACAGCCGTAATTTTTCTTGCGGTCATTGGTAAGGAAATGATTTTGCTGGCATTCTTGCTTGATTTATGGGGCAATGATTCTGCGAATCCTTTGACGCAGGGATGGCGCGAAGGGATGGCGGATGTTTTGCTTTTTGTTTTTAATATTGTTGCCTACACCAGTTTATGGGAGTCAGTGGTGTTTGAACCGCGCAACTCACTACTGCTCAGGTGGGACCAACCAGTGTTCTTGTTTATTGAAACCGCCGCGGCATTTTTGTTGATCTGCATGACGATATTGCCGTTGAAGATTCCATGGTTGACGGAAGTCTGGGCAAAACGGGCCATGGACCGTTCGACCGGTCAAGCGGTGTTTTCGTTATGCACTCTTTTCTTCGTCGCAATCAGTCCCTTGTTCGCAGGAGAGCATAATCTGTCACAAGCGCTGCATACTCCGGAACGGGTGCAACGGTTGTTTTTGCCTGCCTGGCCGGGCGAGACCTTGCCTGGCGAGATTCAGACGTTGCAAGAGGTACAGGTTCTGGTGGTTGAACGGAGCCCATTGCGTCTGCTACCGCCACAAATTGGCGAATTAACAGAGTTGACGGTGCTGGTGCTGCGTCAGACTCAATTATCCGGGCTGCCTGCCGAAATCAGTCGGCTTCGACATCTGCGCACACTGGATCTTTCGGACAACCAACTGCAGAAATTACCGCAGGGGTTGGCAAACCTGCGACAACTCAGGGAAATCCGCCTCAAAGGAAATCCGCTGGCGCCCGCTGAAGTGGAAACACTACGCAAAACCATGCCTCAGACAACGATTCTGTTTTGAGATGCGCCGGAATTCCGGGTTAGATGCGGTCGGTTGTTGTTTCGGCGGGACTGGTAAAAAACGGCGTTTTTAGTTACAATATACAGTAAGCGGGGGTGTGAATATGCTTGCGCGCAATCTGTTTGTTGCCGGGATAGCGGCTTTGTCCGGCGTAATCGTTCTGCTGGCGATCGATTTCCGGGTACAACAGTTGGAAAAGTTCGTTCTTTATAAACGGATTGAGTCCGTTGGCGAGACGCTGGGAAAACTGGCTGTGCTGATGGTATTTGTTGCGATCTTGTACTATCTTGTGCGCGAAGCATTTGTCACAGCGAAGTCCAATAAATTGAAACTGCCGGTCTGGCTGGAGGGCAATACCGTCCGTTTCATCGGCTGGCTTCGCCTGGTGCATCCCTTGATTGGTTTGCTGACAGCATCACTGGTTCTTTTGCATGGATATGTAATGTGGTGGATCTGGGCCGCCGGCAACTTTGGCGTCGCTGTAATCAGCGGAATTGTAGCTGGATCGTTGTTGGGGCTTTTGCTGCTGACAGGTATTTTGATCCGCCTGATGCCCAAACGAGTTTCTTTGCGATTAGTGCACCGGTGGCATGGGTATGGATTTTTAGTGGCCCTGATTGCACATCGGGTGTTAGCCGGTTAATCTGAAATGATGAAAGGAAGAATAATGTTATGAGTAAATCAACAATCGTCTTGATTGCCATTGTAGTGGTTGCAGGAATGTTTGGCATGACACTGATGTCTTCGTACAATGGATTGGTCGCCGACCAGGAACAGGTGAACGCAAAATGGAGCCAGATTGATAATATGCTGCAGCGGCGGGCCGATCTGATTCCCAATCTGGTCAATACGGTCAAAGGATTTGCCGCACAGGAAAAAAGTGTCATTGACTCTGTGACCAATGCCCGGGCGAAACTGGCCGGAGCACAGGGGCCGGCTGCCAGAGGCGAAGCGAATAATGAACTGAGCGGTGCTCTGTCACGGTTGCTTGTCGTGGTGGAAAATTACCCGCAGTTGAAATCAGACAAAACATTTATTGGCTTGATGGATGAATTGTCCGGCACTGAAAACCGGATTTCGGTGGCCCGCCGTGACTACAACCAGGCAGTCCAGTCCTTCAATACCCGGATCAAAACTTTCCCGACCAGCATTATCGCCGGCATGTTCGGCTTTTCGGCGAAAGAGTACTTCCGGGCGGAAGAGGGCGCGAAACAGGTTCCTGCCGTTAAATTCTGATGTTAAAACGCATAACCGCATGGGTTGCCATTGCCGGCTGCGTATTACTGTTTGCCGCGACGGCCGGCGCTGCGCCCAAGATTCCGCCAGTGCCGACCCGGGATATTTATGCCCAGGATTATGCCAATGTGCTGTCCAAGGAAACCGAGAGCCGGATCAACCGGCTCAGCAGCGAGTTGCAGTCCCGTACCGGAGCGCAAATTGCAGTGGTGACGATTCCTTCACTGGAAGGCGAAACCATCGAAGATTATAGCCTGGCTCTGTTTCGCAAATGGGGAATCGGCGATCGCAAGAAAAATAATGGCGTGCTGATTCTGTTGGCGGTGGCGGAAAAAAAATCGCGGATTGAGATCGGTTATGGGCTGGAAGGTGCGTTGCCAGATGCCAAAACCGGTCGTATCCAGGATGAATCGATGCGACCTGCGATTGATGTCGGTGATTTCAATGCTGCGCTGATGAATGGCTACCTGAGTGTGTTTCAGGAAGTCGCCAACGAATACAAACTCCAGATCAAGGCCAATTCCCGCTCCAGTCCGCGGCAGCGTGATGTCAGTTCCGGCTGGGATTCATTGCCTTGGTGGCTGAAAATAGTTCTTGGCGTGGGAATCGTATTATTATTGTTGATTGACTGGTTTGTCCTGGGTGGTTTTTTTACCCGGTTGATTTTTATGTTTGCCGCTTCCGGACGTGGTGGCGGTGGCGGTGGCGGTTGGTCCGGGGGAGGGTTTGGCGGCGGTTCCGGCGGTGGAGGAGGCTCCAGCCGTTGAAACTGTCTGAACCATAGTTGGCCATGTGATGATGGCGGAAATGAAGAAAAGAGGAGCGATGAAAATGCAAAAGTATGTCTGTACGGTCTGTGGTTATGTGTATGATCCCGCTGAAGGAGATCCTGATCATGGGATAGCTCCCGGGACCGCCTGGGAAAACGTATCGGAAGACTGGGTCTGCCCGGTTTGCGGCGTGAACAAGGATCAATTCGAAGCGGAATAAATGATTCTAAGGCTTACAGCGAAGGGGCTGCCGGGAAACTTAGCGATAAGTTCTCGGTGGCTTCTTTTGTATGGTACAATCTAAGGAAATGCTAAATAATTCCGATTGCTGAAGATTTCGGCCTTGATTCACAGCGATTCGCTGCTGCAATTTATCGGACGCGTTGAATGCTCCGTCCGGTCGCTCAACGCTAAAATCAACTTCCTGTTGATTTTCTTCGACAAATTTTGCAGCTTCATCGGCGAATTCTACAGCCTCAATCCATGGCAATTTCCATTAATTGAGCATTTCACTTCACAACAGGAATTTTTCGGACGGAGGCATCAGTTCATGATTAAACGACAAGTAACACCCCGTACAGTTGTGGAAACAATCAAGCCCTATATGCCCGGTTGGCCGGACCGTACTCCTGCTGAACTTTGCCAATTGCTTGCCCGCGATGAAGTGGCCAAACTTTCTTTCAATGAAAGTCCCTATGGACCTTCTCCGATGGCGGTTCAAGCGATGCAGCAAGCCGCCTGTCAGGTTCACCTGTATTTCGACATGGAGGCGAAGGAACTACGACAAAAAATCGCTGAAAAGCATAGCGTATCAATGGATCATGTTTATATCGGCAACGGCGGCGACGAGGCGATCGCGTTGCTGGTCAATGCGTTTGTATCACCCGGTGATGAAGTGATTATGCCCTGGCCAACATTCGGCCAATATGCCAATGCCACGACCATCATGGACGGAATCCCGGTAAAAGTGCCAGTTTGCAGTGATGATTTGCGGGCTGACTTACCGGCGATGTTGGCAGCTGTCACGGAACGGACCAAGATCATTTTTCTCTGCAATCCGAACAATCCTACCGGCGTCGCGGTGACAGGCAAGGCGCTGCGTGAATTTGTGGCGGCAATTCCATCCCACATCATTGTGGGGCTTGATGAAGCCTATTATGATTATGTTGAGGCGCCCGACTTCCTTTCGGGGCTTGCTTTATTGGCCGAGTTTCCCAATGTGGCGGTCATTCGGACTTTCTCCAAAATTTACGGCTTGGCCGGCATGCGTGTCGGTTATGCTATAGCTAATCCGGACATTGTAACTTTGGTGCAACGGGTCCGCCCCTTGTTCAATGTAAATACGCTGGCTCAGTTTGGTGCGATGGCTGCGTTGGATGATCGGGAATTCGTCCGGTTTTCGGCGGAGCGGAACGCAGCGGAGCGGGCATGGATCAGCCAGCAATTGACAAAGCTTGGCTGGCGGGTGTTTCCGTCACAGACCAATTTCGTGTTTGTTGACACTGGCAGGGAAGCGGCGCCGCTGGCTGATGCGGCCAGGCAAGCCGGCATCATTATCCGGGCCGGCGCCGGTTGGGGATATCCGACATTCCTCAGAATTTCGCTTGGTACGCATGAACAGAACGCCGCGCTGGTTGATATTTTGAAAAATGTTTCTACAACAGCAGGAGAATAAAAAATAAACGCGAATTAATAATTCTGTGCTTTAGTACAATAAAGAAAGAAAAGGTGAGAACATGAACAAAAAACTAGCTCTTGTATTGGCAATCCTGATGCTGGTCGTCGTTGTGGCAGGCTGCGGCAAAACCGAACCGGCAAAACCTGCACAACCGGCACAACCGGCTGCCAAGGCGGAACCGATTATTATCGCGTATACCCCATGGAATGGCTATGGCGCATTGTTTGTTGCCGCTGAAAAGGGAATGTTCAAGGCGAAAGGCCTCGACGTGCAAATTCAGTCGATCGAAGATGTCGGCGCTCGCAAACAGGCGATTGTCGCTAAAAAAATTCAAGGCATGGCTGCTTCGGTCGACGTTTCGGTCGCGGCCATCGGACAGGGCGTGCCGCTCAAGTTCGTCTGGGCGTTTGACGCTTCAGCCGGCGCTGATGGACTGCTGGTCACCAAAGCCAGCGGCATCAAATCGATTGCTGATCTCAAAGGCAAAGAAATAGCCTATCACAAAGGATCTTCTTCCCATCTGTATCTGACCACGCTTCTGAAGAAAGCCGGCATGAAAGATGCGGATGTCA
>CAYLSL010000069.1:0-10294 GCA_964386615.1 uncultured Veillonellaceae bacterium | reverse complement strand
TGGCAGTGCGGCTAAGAGTTTTGCCAGTGCAGTAAGAAAAAAGTGAGAAACAGCAGAAATAGTTAGTTAAGCATGGAATCGTTTTTGATTATTGTGCCAGATTTCATATTGATGTCATATTGTGGTCAAGCATGAGAAAAGGCTTCCGACGATTTCGTCGGAAGCCTTGGTTTACTTGGTGGGGCATGCTGGTTTCGAACCAGCGGCCTCTTGAATGTGAATCAAGCGCTCTCCCGCTGAGCTAATACCCCAAAAATTAACGCTCTTTTATTATACCTGCACTAGACTCAGAATTCAACCGTTAGCTTTAACAGAAGGGCAGGAATATTTTTGCAGTTTGGGGCTGCCTTCTACCAGGCGGCCACAGCGCCGTCGGTGCGCGGCTCGGTGCCGCCGGCCAGCACGCCGTGCTCGTCCCGCCAGATGATCTGGCCGCGTCCCATGGCCAGGTTGCCTACTGGACGGGTAATGTTGTGCCCCTTGCGCGTGAGTGCCTCGGCCAGGGCCTCCGGGAACAGGTGCTCGACCTCGACGGTTTTGTCCTTGGTCCACTGCCAGCGCGGCGCATCGAGCGCGGCCTGGGGATTCAGGGCAAAATCGACGCTGTTCATCACCATCTGCAAGTGGCCCTGCGGCTGGACAAAGCCGCCCATGACGCCGAACGGGCCGACAGCCCGGCCGTCTTTGGTCAGGAATCCGGGAATGATCGTATGGTAAGGTTTCTTGCCGGGCGCAAACACGTTGTCATGCGCCGGGTCAAGCGAGAAGTTGCAGCCGCGGTTGTGCAGGGAGATGCCGCTGCCCGGCACGACGAGGCCGGAGCCAAAACCCATGTAGTTGCTCTGGATATAGGAAACCATGTTGCCTTCTCCATCGGCGGTGGCCAGATAGACGGTGCCGCCCCTGGACGGGGAACCGGCAGCCGGGGTGAGCGCCTCGGCGCCGATCAGCTTGCGGCGTTCGGCGGCATAGGCGTCGGAGAGCAAATCGTCGACCCGCACCTTCATCTGGCGGGCATCAGTAATATATTTCATGCCGTCGGCAAAGGCCAGCTTAATTGCTTCGATCTGCCTATGGTAGGTTTCGACGCTTTCTTTGGCGTCAAACTCCATCCCCTTCAGGATGTTCAGCGCGATCAGGGTGACCAGGCCATGCCCGTTGGGCGGAATTTCCCATACATCGTAACCGCGGTAGTTGACATGGATGGGATCGACCCATTCGGGGCGATAAGCGGCGAGGTCGCTCTTGCGCAGCCAACCGCCGTGTTCCTGGGCAAAGGCGTCGATTTTCTGCGCCAGTTCGCCCTGGTAAAAATCGGCGGCGTTGCTGGCCGCAATCGCGCGCAGCGTAGCGGCATGTCCGGCGGATCGCCACAACTCGCCTGCTTTTGGCGCGTGGCCGTCTGGAGCGAACGTTGCAAACCAGGGCCGGAATTCCGGGCCGGCCGCCGCGCTAAAACGCTGGAAGCCCAGCTGCCACTGCCGGCTGATGATCGGCGATACCGGAAATCCTTCTTCGGCATATTCGATGGCTGGCGCCAACACCTCTGCGAGGGAAAGTTTGCCGAACCGGCTGACCAACTCGGCCCAGGCCGAAGGGGCGCCGGGCACGGTGACAGGCAGCCAGCCGTTGGTGGGCAGCTCTTTCAGTCCTTTGTCGAGGATGGCGTCGAGGCTCAGTGCCATGGGGGCGGGCCCGCTGGCGTTGAGGCCGTGCAGGCGGTCTTTCATCCATACCAGGGCAAACGCATCGCCGCCGATTCCATTGGAGGTCGGTTCGACGACGGTAAGGCAGGCGGCAGTCGCTACCGCAGCATCAACCGCATTGCCGCCGCGGCGCAGGATAGCCAGGCCGGCTTGCGCCGCCAGCGACTGTGAAGTCGCGACCATGCCGTTTTTCGCATAGACCGTGCTGCGGCGTGAGGGATAGGGATTGTATAGGGCATCGTAATTCATGGTCGATGGGACTCCCCTTTTTAATTTTCTTTTGGCGTTCAACGGGTAAGCTATGTGCAATATTTCTCCGCCGGGTCGGTTTTTTCCTGTGCAGGTGGACAACAGGAACATGGCGAATAATTAGTGATGCTGATTTGCCAATCGGTCTGTTCAGCGATTAGAATAATGGATGAAAGACGTCTGAAGAAGTTGGAGGGCGCAACATGAAAGAAACTTGGCAGTATGCCGGCGTGGGTGTAGGTATCGGCGTACTCAGCGGATTGCTCGGGGTTGGCGGGGGAATATTTCTGGTTCCCATTCTGACCTCTTATTTTGCGGTTGACCAGCACCTGGCCCATGGCACCTCGTTGGCTGTCGTTGTACCGACGGCAATTATGGGGGCGACAGTTTACTCTTATCACGGCACGATGGATGTTGCCATGGCAGCTCAGCTGGCGGTGGGCGGCGTGATCGGCGCGGCGATCGGCTCGCGGGTGATGACCAAAATCCCGGCGGCCCAGCTCAAACGAATGTTTGGCGTCATGTTGATCCTGGTGGGGATAAGGATGGTGCTGGCATGAACGAAATGCTGATGATTTTGGCAATGGGTCTTTCCACCGGCGTGCTCAGCGGAGTGCTGGGTGTCGGCGGCGGGGTGGTGCTGGTTCCGATGTTGGTTTTTCTGCTGGGAACGCCGCAGCATCTGGCGCAGGGGATTTCGATGTTGTTTATCATCCCGACCGCATTATCCGGGTTGTATCACTTGGTCAGATCCAACATGGTCGATCTGCGCGTTGCGATGTACATAGCGGCCGGTGCATTGGCCGGTGCGTTGGTCAGCGCCAATTTCGTACAATATATTCCGGCTGCCGACCTGAAAAAGTTGTTTGGCGCCTTCGTGATTTATTCGGGCATTCGTATGGTCATGCCCAAGAAAAAATAACGGCTGCAAAGGAGAAAATGCATGAACAGAATTCAACTGGCCGACGGCGCAATGGGGACGATGCTGCAGACGATGGGACTGAAACCGGGCGAGTCGCCGGATTCCTGGGCGATAAAAAACCCGGAGCCCATCTTGTCGGTGCATCGCGGTTATGTCGAGGCAGGGGCCGAAATGCTGACCGCCTGTACATTTGGCGCCAACCGGATCAAATTGTCCCACTATGGATTGTCTAGTGAAGTCTTTGCATTGAATCACGCAGCCGTCAAGCTGGCCCGGCAGGCCGGCGGGGCGAACGTGCGGGTGGGGGGCAATCTGGGGCCGACCGGCAAACTGATCCGCCCGCTCGGCGAACTGTCGTTTGACGAGGTGTTCGATGTATATGCCGAGCAGGTGCAAGCCTTGACGGAAGCAGGCGTCGATTATTTCATCATCCAGACGATGATCGATATCCAGGAAATGCGGGCGGCGCTGCTTGCCGCCAAACAATACGGCCGGGTCCCCGTGGTCTGCCAGATGACGTTTGAAGCGTCGGGGCGGACGGTGACCGGCACCGATCCGACTACGGCGGCGATTACCCTGGAATCGCTGGGGGCCGACATGATCGGCGCCAACTGCTCACTCGGCCCAGACCAGTTGCTGCCGGTGATCGCCAAAATGGTGGCTGCAACTTCCTTGCCAGTCACTTTGCGCCCGAATGCCGGCATGCCGGTGCTGCAGGCGGACGGACGGACGACATTCCCGCTCAGTCCCGAACAATTCGCCAGCTGGATTCCGAAAATTGTTGACGCCGGGGTGACGACAATCGGCGGCTGCTGCGGTACCACACCGGCTCATATTGCCGCTGCAAAGGCGGCACTGGCCGGCTTGAAGCCGGTGGCGGTCGAATCGCCGCTGCGCGAGGCACACAGTCTGACCAGTCGTTCCACAACCGTCTATCTTGGGAAGGGATTCCCCGTCCGCATTATTGGCGAGCGGATTAATCCGACCGGCCGCAAATTGATGGCAGCCGAGCTGCGTGAAGGCAACCTGGCGACCGTGAAGCATGATGCGCTGGCCCAACAGGAAGCCGGGGCGGCCATTCTTGACGTGAACGCCGGGGTTCCCGGCATCGACCAACCGGCGCTGATGGTGCGGCTGGTGAATGAATTGTCGCAACTGGTGACTTTGCCGCTGGCGATCGATACCACCGACCCCGATACGCTGGAAGCCGGACTCAGGGTCTATCCCGGCCGGGCGCTGGTCAACTCGGTATCGGCGGAACCCGAACGGCTGGAAAAGTTTCTGCCGATTGCCAAAAAATATGGCGCAGCCGTTCTGTGCCTGCCGCTTGCTCCCGGCGGGTTGCCGGCCAATGCGCGGGAACGGGTGGAAACCGTGCGCCGGATCATTGCTGCGGCAACTGCCATGGGATTCCGGCGCAAAGACCTGCTGCTGGACGCTTTGGCAACGACGCTGGCAGCCAATCCGGACTCGGCGCTCGATATTCTGGAGACGGTGCGGCTCTATGGACAGGAGTTCGGCCTGCCGGTGTCGATGGGCTTGAGCAATGTGTCACACGGCCTGCCGCGGCGCGATCTGATGAATTCGCAATTCTTCGCCATGGCGGCGGCTGCCGGCATGCACGCGCCGATCCTCAACCCGCTCGACCCGATGATGAATGAAGCGATCAGCGCGGTGCAGGCGCTGCTTGGGCACGACCGGCAAGGATTGGAATACAGCAAGCGGTTTGCCGTGCAGGCGGCGACGACTATTGCCCGGGAAATAACCGGCGAGAAACCCGATCCGGTCGTGCAGCTGCGACAGGCGATCGTGCAAGGCGAAAAAGAAGCAGTGAAAGGGCTGGTGCTGGCGGCTGTGGCAGCCGGCCGCAATGCCGCCTATATCATCGACAACGGCCTGACTGCCGGCATGAACGCGCTGGGTGAAGACTTTGGCGCCGGGCGCTGTTTCCTGCCCCAGGTCCTGTTGTCAGCGGAAGCGCTTAAACAAGGGTTTGCCGTTTTGCGCGACGCGTTGCCGGCGGAAAAGACAAAAACCTTGGGAAAAGTGGTGCTGGCCACAGTGGCGGGCGATATTCACGACCTGGGTAAGAACATCGTTGCCGCGCTGATGGAAAACAATGGATTCGAGATCATTGACCTGGGCAAGGATGTGCCGGTGGACAAAATCGTGGCGGCTGTAACAGAGCACAAGCCTGATATCGTCGGCCTTTGCGCCTTGATGACCACAACCCTGCCGCAGATCGACCGTTCGATCGCCGCCCTGAAAAACGCGGGCGCCAGCGTCCGCACAATTGTCGGCGGTGCTGTGCTAACTGCGGAATATGCCGACAAGGCCGGCGCGGATGCCTATGCTCCCGATGCCGTGATGGCGGTGTCGATCGCCAAGCAGTTCGTCAAAGCCTGAGTTTAACCAAACTGGGGGTAGCGGGATGAGCATATTTTTGCTGTATATCGTGGTCGTTTTGTTGCTTTCATCCGTGGCGGTCGTGGTCATGCTGTGGCTGCGCAAGCGCATCGGCGTCGAAACGCTGCGACGCAACCACGAAGTGGCCGGCTTCGTATACTCCGTGGTCGGGGCAATTTTTGCCGTGACCGTTGCCCTGATGGTCGATACCGTGCATGACGAGTATATTGCCGGCGAACGCTGCGCTTCGTCCGAGGCGATTGCCGCCGGTGCGATTTACCATCTGGCGGACTGGTTTCCGGACAATGGCGGCAAAGCCTTGCAACAGAATCTGCGTGACTATGTGAATGCGGTCGTGGGTCCGGAATGGCGCGGAATGGCGAAGGCCGTCCATCGGCCGGCGCCGGAAGCAGAGGCGGCCATGGCGGCGACTTCGGCTTCCCTGAAGGCGATCAAACCGGACACGGTCCAGCAGCAGGCGGCTTATAGCGAAATGTTGCAACGATTTACCGCGCTGCGTGAATTCCGTTATACCCGCTTGCACGGAAAACGCTACGAGTTGCCGTTTCCGATCTGGTTTTCCATAATTTTTGGCGGCCTGGTCACGATCGGCTTCACGCTGTTTTTTTCGATGCACAGCACGCGGGCGCAGGGGCTGCTAATCTTTTTCATTTCCGCGATGATCTGGAGCAATATCCTGATCATTTCAGAAGTGCAGTATCCGTTTAATGGAATTGACATCACGCCGCCCCGCGCCATGCTGCAATTGCAGCAACGGTTTTGACCCCGCCGTGCAAGCGGTGACGAAAATGTTACATTAGATATTCGTAATTCGGTCGATTTTTATAATAGTTGACACTTTGACAGTTGCCTGATACAATAGCAACAATCCTTCCCACAGGGAAAAGTGAGGTTGCTTTCATCGTGAAACTAGCATTGGCATCGACCCGGCAAACCCAATACTTTACCTCTTTTGGCTGGCGCTACTTTTTTAGCGTTGGCTTTTTTTATTGGGGTAAACAGAATATGGGTTTTGCGGAGGAGTCCTTGCCGGTGAGTTGACCGCCAAAGAGTAGCGGCACAAAAACATAGGCGACAGAAGAAGGCTCGTTCGGGGCCTTCTTTTTTTATTGGTTAGTTTTTACAGCGCGAGAGGAGATGGGGTCATGGTCATCGTAATCGATCCGTCGGCAAACGAGCGGCAGTTGGCGGAGTTGCAACAGGAAATCGAACAGGCAGGCTGCTGTGTGAATCGCAGCAACGACAGCGAGCGGGTTATTTTTGGCCTGACCGGCGATGTGGCGAAGCTGGACCAGGAACAACTGCTGCGCAGGCCTTGCGTCGAAAAAGTTTTGCGGCTGAAAGAACCGTATAAGAAAGCCAACCGGTTGTTTCGTGCGGCCAATACGGTGGTGAAGACGCCGGGGCAGGAGATCGGCGGCGACCGGCTGACGGTGATCGCCGGGCCGTGCTCGGTGGAGAGCGAAGCGCAGATTGTCAGTATCGCCAAAGCGGTGAAGGCAGCCGGGGCCGGTTTTTTGCGCGGCGGTGCATTCAAGCCCCGCAGTTCGCCTTACAGTTTCCAAGGCTTGAAGGAAGAGGGGCTGGAGCTGCTAAAGATCGCCAGGGCTGCTACCGGCCTGCCGATTGTCAGCGAAATCATGTCGGTATCCATGCTGGAACGGTTTGAGCGGGAAGTCGACGTGATCCAGATCGGCGCGCGCAACATGCAGAACTTCGATCTGCTGAAGGCGGTGGGGCAGACTCGCAGCCCGGTACTGCTGAAGCGGGGGATGAGTGCTACGATCGAAGAATTTCTCATGTCCGCCGAATATATCATGGCCGAAGGAAACGAAAATGTGATTCTCTGCGAGCGGGGCATCCGCACCTTTGAAACCTACACCCGCAATACCCTTGACCTCAGTGCGGTACTGGCAATCAAACGGCAGAGTCATTTGCCGGTGTTGGTCGATCCCAGCCATGCCGCCGGGCTTTCCTGGATGGTGGAATCGCTGTCCAAGGCAGCGGTGGCGGTCGGCGCCGACGGGGTAATCATTGAAGTCCACAACGATCCGGCCAACGCCAAATGCGATGGACCGCAGTCGATCACGCCAGCCCGGTTTGCGGCGCTGATGCAGTCGATGCGGGCGATTGCCCAATGTGAAAACAGAGTGGTCTGAGCTCCACCTAGAAAAAGTCCCTGACAATTCCGCGGCGGAACTGTCAGGGACTTTTTTCGCTAAGGTTGATGCCGACCGTTACGGTTTTGATACCGACATATGCTTGAAGCGGTCGCGTTCTTCAGCCCGTTTGGCATTGTTGAACCGGTCAAGGGTACCCACCAGGTAACCGGTGATGCGGCGGATTCGTTCAAATTGCGGGCCGCCGTCCGCTTCCTTGCGGCTGCATTTGGGGCAGCTGCCGTTGATGATGCCGGTATAGCCGCAGACCGGGTCGCGGTCGACGGGGTGGTTGATCGAACCGTAGCCGACACCGCTTTCCTTCATGCAGCGGATGATCGCTTCCATCGAAGAAAGGTTTTTGGCCGGATCGCCGTCCAGTTCGACGTAGGTGATGTGGCCGGCATTGGTCATGGCATGGTACGGGGCTTCCAGCTGAATCTTTTCGTAGGCGCCGATCGGGAAATAGACGGGGATGTGGAACGAGTTGGTATAGTATTCTTTGTCGGTAATTTCAGGAATCACGCCGAACCGCTTGCGGTCGATGTTGACGAAGCGGCCGGCCAACCCTTCGGCCGGGGTGGCGAGCAGGGTGAAGTTCAATTTGTGTTTTTGCGCCGCTTCATCGAGGCGTTTGCGCATGTGGCCGACGATTTCAAGTCCCAGTTTCTGCGCTTCCGGGGTTTCGCCGTGGTGGCGGCCGGTCAGTGCCTTCAGGGCTTCGGCCAGGCCGATGAACCCGATCGACAGCGTTCCATGGCGCAACACTTCGCGCAGTTCGTCATCCGGTCCCAGTTTTTCCGAGTCCAGCCAGATGCCGTTGCCCATCAGGAACGGGAAGTTGCGGATTTTTTTGCGGCACTGGATTTCGAACCGGTCAAGAATCTGGTCGATGCACAAGTCCATGACGGCGTTCAGCCGCTCGTAGAAATCGGTCAGGTTTCCATGGCTGAGCAGCGCCAGCCGTGGCAGGTTGAAGGAGGTAAAACTGAGGTTGCCGCGGCCGGTAACGATTTGGCGCGTCGGGTCGTTGACATTGGCGATGACGCGGGTGCGGCAGCCCATGTAGACCACTTCCGTCTCCGGTCGGCCGGGCTGATAGAATTGCAGGTTGAACGGCGCGTCGAGGAAGGAAAAGTTGGGGAACAGCCGTTTGGCGCTGACGCGGCAGGACAGCTGGAACAGGTCGTAGTTGGGATCGGTCGGGTTGTAGTTGATGCCTTCTTTGACCTTGAAGATCTGAATCGGGAAAATCGGCGTCTCGCCATAACCCAGACCGGCTTCGGTAGCCAGCAGGATATTGCGGGTGACCATCCGGCCTTCCGGCGAAGTATCGGTGCCGTAATTGATCGAACTGAACGGGACCTGGGCGCCGGCGCGGCTGTGCATGGTGTTCAGGTTGTGGATCAGGGCTTCCATCGCCTGATAGGTGGCTTTTTCGGTTTCCTTGAGCGACTGTTTCAGCGAGTAGGCCTGCGCTTTTTTTAGCAGTTCCGGATTGACCAGCGCTGACAACACGCGGAACTCTTCCTCCAGATAGCCGTTGCTGCCGGTGATTTCCGGTTTCAGCTGCAGGCGTTCGGCGATTTCACGGCAGGCCAGTTTGACTTTTTCCGCGAGTCCTTCCTGGTTGTCTGTCGAGAACTCGAGGGTTTTGATCAAGTTGTCCCAGTAGCGGCGGGCAAATGTCTTGCGAACGCCGTCAGCCAGGCCGTAGTCGAAGGAAGGGATGCTCTGGCCGCCATGCTGGTCGTTTTGGTTGGACTGGATGGCGATGCAGGCAAGCGCCGAATAGCTGGCGATGTCGTTGGGTTCGCGCAGGAAGCCGTGGCCGGTGTTGAAGCCGTCCTTGAACAGTTTTTGCAGGTCGATCTGGCAACAGGTGGTCGTCAGGGTGTAAAAGTCGAAGTCGTGGATGTGAATGTCGCCGTCATTGTGCGCTTTGGCATGCTCTGGCTTGAGGATATACATCTCATTGAAGATTTTTGCGCCTTCCGCGCCGTATTTCAGCATCGACCCCATGGCGGTATCGCCGTCGATGTTGGCATTGTCCCGTTTCAGGTCGCTGTTTTTCGAATCGCTGTTGGCGATCTCTTCGTAGGTTTTCATCAGGCGCGTGTTCATCTCGCGGGCCCGGGTTCGTTCGGCCCGGTACAGAATATATGCCTTGGCGGTCTTTGGCAGACCGGCATCAATCAGAATTGTTTCCACGATATCCTGAATTTCTTCTACATCCGGTGCTTTGCCGCCCGCAAGACTGCGTTCGGTTTTTTCTGCCACCAGGATGGCCAGAGACAGCGCCTTGCTTTCGTCGGCTTCTCCGGTGACCCGCAGCGCCTTGGCAATCGCGTTGGTGATCTTCTCCAGATTGAACGTCACGGTCCGTCCGTCGCGTTTGGTGATGGTAGAAATCATAATTGCCGGCTGCAGCCAATGGTGGGACCCAGCCTGTTCACACTCCTTTGTCGATAATCTCCGGTGGTATTTTAAATGGTAACACTATATATTGTGTTTGTAAATGGGTTTGGCCGCAATATCTTGTAAAATTTCTGCGAATTTCAAATATTTCTGTGGATTTAACGGCGGTTGCGGAGAATGATTATTGGCGACAGCGCCTGATCTTACAAGGCCGGCGACGGATTGCACAGTGCGGTTTTTCCGCTTGGCCGGGCAAAAAAACGCTGCAGTACGAAAATGCGAGGTTTTTTTTTCGTACTGCAGCGCTTACGAATTCAGCTGAAACCGGCAATGCCGGAATTATTCAGTGTTTCCTTAGTGGCGTGGATAAACGCTCGGATTATTGTTTGATTTCATCCAGCGAGGACGGTTCT
>CAYLSL010000068.1:0-10381 GCA_964386615.1 uncultured Veillonellaceae bacterium | reverse complement strand
TCCGAAAAATCCCGATTGCCGACGGCGGCGAAGGAACGGTGGCGGCACTTGTGACAGCTACCAACGGTCAATTTCGGCAGACGGAAGTGACGGATCCGTTGGGGAACAAAATTATCGCGCAATGGGGAATTCTGGGCGACAGACGGACAGCGGTGATCGAGATGGCGGCAGCATCGGGATTGCCGCTGGTGCCGAAGGAAAAAAGAGATCCGCGTTTCACGACGACGTTTGGTACGGGAGAATTGATTCAAGCGGCATTGGCGGAAGGCTTGCCCAAAATCATCATCGGTATCGGCGGCAGTGCGACCAATGACGGTGGAACGGGGATGGCCAGGGCACTCGGCGTGCGTTTTCTTAATGCCGCCGGCCAGGAAGTCGCAGCGGGCGGCGGCTCTTTGGCCGAAATCTGCCAAATCGATACGACTGGTCTGGATCTTCGCTTAAAAAACACCGAGATAGTTGTCGCCTGCGATGTGGATAATCCCTTGTGCGGCACTCGTGGCGCATCGGCGGTGTTTGGGCCGCAAAAAGGCGCGACGCCGGAAATGGTGCAGCAACTGGATGCGGGACTGGCAAAATACGCAAGTTGTGCAAGGCAGGCCACCGGACGTGATGTTGCGGAAAAGGCCGGCGCCGGAGCAGCCGGCGGATTAGGGGCGGGGCTGATGTTCTTTACCCCGGCGCAGCTAAAGCCCGGCGTGGAAATCGTACTGGATGCCGTCGGCTTTTCCGACATCGTTCGTGATGCCGATTTTGTGATCACCGGTGAAGGACGGACCGATTTCCAGACAGCTTTCGGCAAGGCACCGGTCGGTGTCGCCAAAGTCGCCAAAACGCATGGCGTACCAGTGTTCTGCATTTCCGGCGGTTTGGGCGACGGGGCCGACGATGTGCTGGCGCAGGGGATTGATGCGGTGATGAGCATCTGTGACCGTCCACTTTCGCTTGAGGAATGCATGTCGGCCGGCGCACAGCTGATTGAACCGGCGGCAGCCAGATTGAGCCGGATCATTATGGCGGTGAAAAAAACGAAATAGAGAACCGGAAGGAGCGCTTAGAGTGAATGGATTGAGTCAACAGACCGTGCAAAATATGCTGGCCATGGCCATGCGGATTGCCGAGACCGAATATAAAAAGCCGATGTGCGTCTGCGTTTGCGATTCCTATGGATTTCTGCAGGGTTTCGCTCGTATGGACGGGGCCCCGGTTCGCAGCATCGCGATTTCGCAGAGCAAGGCCTACACGGCGGTGCGGATGGGCGTGCATACGCATGAATTTTATGCCCGGTTACAGAGAGACAATGTGCAGGTGAACTATTTTGCCGACCCGCAGCTGACAGCGTTGCCGGGAGGCTATGTTGTGCGTGGCGCGAACGACGATATATTGGGCGGTATTGGCGTCAGCGCACTTGCGCCGTCAGAGGACCAGCACATCACCGAACTGGTTGCGGAAGCGGTAAAAAAAGGCGAGATTTGAAGGAGGACCATTCATAATGCTGAGATTTGCCCCGAACTTGACAATGTTGTTTACGGAAGCGCCTTTTCTGGAGCGGTTTGCCCTGGCTGCCCAAGCAGGAGCACATGAGATCGAATTCCTGTTTCCGTATGAATATGAGCCGCGGCAACTTGCCGAGCAATTGAATCAGCACGGCTTGAAACAGGTGCTGTTCAACTTGCCGGCAGGAGACTGGGCCGCCGGTGAACGGGGAATCGCAGCGAATCCGGCCAAAGTGGCTGAGTTTCGTGCCGGCGTGCAGCGGGCGCTGGAATATGCCGCCGTGTTGCAAGTCCCTACGCTTAACTGCTTGGCTGGGTTGGCGCTGCCTGATGTTGATGCCGCAGAACAACGCCGAACGCTGGTTGAAAATATCCGTTATGCAGCTGCAGCCTGCGCCGAAAAAAAAGTCCGGCTGGTTGTCGAAGGCATTAACCACCTCGACATGAAAGGATTCAACCTGAACACGGCCGCCCAGGTACTGTCGGTGCTGGATGAAGTTGCCCATCCCAATGCATTGTTGCAATACGACTTGTTTCATGCCTGTCGCGAAGAGGAAGATATCCCGGCAGTATTAAAAGCCAATATCAACAGGATCGGGCACATCCAGATCGCCGACGTGCCGGGCCGTCACCAGCCAGGTAGCGGAACGATGGATTATCCGGCTCTGTTCCAACTGCTTGAGGAACTGGGATATAAGGGGGCGATTGGACTGGAATATATTCCTCAGCCCAACACTTCTGAATCGTTGAGCTGGCTTGAAGCTTATGGGTATAAGCTGTAATTCTGAGCAGTTTTGGACAATAGTCGCCGGACAAGTTGACAATCCTTCGGTAGCCGGCTATATTTAGAGTGCAAACTGTATTAGGGTGAGACCCGTTCCGTAAAGGAATGGGCTTTCCCTTTTTTTCACAGTCGACAGCCTGAACATGGAGGAGGGTCCCGCATTGTCAGTATTGGATACACTTTATGAACGGGGTTTCGTTCATCAGTTGACTCATGACGAGGAAATCCGCGAGTTGCTGGAAACAGAAAAGATCACTTTTTATATCGGATTTGATCCAACTGCAGACAGCCTGCATGTCGGACACTTTTTGGGCATGATGGTAATGGCGCATATGCAACGGGCGGGACATCGACCGATCTGCCTGATTGGCGGCGGCACGGCGATGATCGGTGATCCGTCAGGCAAGACGGATATGCGTAAAATGATGACGGCGGAAACAATTGCACATAACGGCGAATGCTTTAAAAAACAGATGCGTCGGTTTATCGATTTTACCGATGACAAGGCGCTGATGATGAACAACGCCGACTGGCTGATGAAACTGAATTATGTGGAGATGCTGCGCAGCGTTGGCGCCAGTTTTTCCGTCAACCGGATGCTGACGGCGGATTGCTTCAAGCAACGACTGGAACGCGGCCTGTCGTTCTTAGAATTCAATTATATGATCATGCAGGCCTATGACTTTTTGGAATTGTACCGACTTACCGGCTGCGTTATGCAGATGGGCGGCGCGGACCAGTGGTCCA
Organism: uncultured Veillonellaceae bacterium; assembly: GCA_964386615.1. Taxonomy (GTDB): domain Bacteria; phylum Bacillota; class Negativicutes; order UBA1444; family UBA1444; genus UBA1444. Next base: position 7,354 of record CAYLSL010000068.1, on the reverse strand, counting down.
ATATTCTGGCCGGCGCCGATCTGATTCGGCGGAAGGAAGCGAAACCGGCTTTTGGTCTGACCTTCACCCTGCTGACGACCAGCGATGGACGCAAGATGGGCAAGACGGAAAAAGGTGCGCTCTGGCTGGATCCGGAGAAAACTTCGCCCTACGATTTCTACCAGTACTGGCGCAATGTGGATGATGCCGATGTGGCCAAATGCCTGGCGCTGTTGACGTTCCTGCCGATGGAAGAGGTTCGCCGGTTGGCTACATTAAAGGATCAGGAAATCAACATGGCGAAAAAAGTGTTGGCATTTGAAGTGACACAACTGGTGCACGGCCAGGAAGAAGCCGAGAAGGCGAAGCAGGCGGCGGAAGCTTTGTTTGGCGGAGCAGGGGCACTGGATAATGCACCAACGGTAACTATTTCCCGGGAAATAATCGGCGGCAAACTGGTCGACATCCTGACCAGCGCCGGAATCTTTGCCTCCAAGGGCGAAGCGCGTCGACTGATTCAGGGCGGCGGGTTATATGTGAAGGATGAAAAAGTGGTCGATCCGGATGCGCTGCTGATGCTTGACCAGTTTGAATCAGACAGTCTACTGATTCGCAAAGGCAAGAAGAGTTTCCACCGACTAGTGCTGGAATAGCTGCTGTGGACGGAATCGATTGTCCAGGGGGAACGCATGACGGAACGCTTGATCACTGGGAACTCAGCGGAAATTGCGGCGGTTGAAACCAGACTGATCGGTGGTTTTGCCGAAACCATCGGTGCGCTGGCAGTGGAAGCAATGTTGTATGAAGTCACCTGCACCCCATCGCCGGGACTTGTCGACCGGATCAACTCCGGCGCCCATCGCGATATGGACTTTTACTCGTTCATGTCCAGTTCGGCGGCGTTGTCTTTGTGTATGGCCCGCTGCGTGCAGGCTGGCCTGAATCATTGCGGCGCGCTGCCAGAGTTGTTGTCTGTGTTGCGACAGATCGGGCGGGAAGGCGAGGCGCGCATGCTGCAGATGACAGGTGGCGTGAATACGCAAAAAGGACTGCTATTTTCCTTGGGGATTGTGGCGGCGGCGGTCGGCTGGTTGCGTCAAAACAGCAAACAACTTGATAGCACGGTGGTGCTGCGTTGTGTAGCGGCGATGACTACTGGACTGGTGGCACGTGAACTGGGCAATCTGGACAAGCCGGCAGCGCATCTGACCGCCGGTGAAAAGCTTTATCGACGCTATGGAGTGACAGGCATTCGTGGCGAAATGGAGCAGGGATTGCCGGCGGTATTATTGTATGGGTTACCTGCACTGCGGCAGGCGATGGCCGACAATCTGGGTGTGAATCATGCGCTGTTGCAGACATTATTGGTTTTGATGACTGTGGTCGATGATACGACTGTGATGAATCGCCACCATCCCGACAAGATGCGAGTATGGGCAAAAGGCAAGGCTGCTGCTGTGCTGGCTGCCGGTGGCTTGTATACTGCGGCCGGACAAGAGCTGCTTGCCGCCATGGATCATGAATTTATTGCACACAACGTCAGTCCGGGCGGCGTCGCCGACTTATTGTCGGTGACTTGGTTCTTGTATCGGTTGGAGACGCGGTTGGCTGTGACAACCGATGAATCTTGGGAATAGTTTAGTTTATTGGGGCTTCTGGCGTTTGTCGGAGGCCTTTTTAACAATCGGGAGGTGGATTTATGATGACGGAACCGTCGATTGCCGCCATTCATGCTGCGATGCAGCGAGGCCAACTTACCAGCCGCCAGCTGGTACAGGATTGTTTGCAAAGAATTGAAGCCTATGACCAGCAGGGTCCCAGGCTTAATGTGGTGATCCGACTTAATCCGCGGGCGCTCGAGCTGGCGGATGAGCTGGATGGGAAATTGAGCCGCAGCGGGCTGGTCGGTCCCTTGCATGGGATTCCCATATTGTTGAAAGATAATATCGATACGGCAGATTTACCGACAACCGCTGGTTCAGTCTGTTTGGCCAAACATCAGCCACAGCAGGATGCATTCCTCGTAAAGCGGCTCAAAGCGGCCGGTGCGATTGTTTTGGCAAAGGTGAATCTGCATGAATTCGCGGTCTGGGGTGAGACTGTCAGTTCGCTAAAGGGGCAGACGTTGAATCCTTACGACCTGACCCGCACTCCCGGTGGTTCCAGCGGTGGTACTGGGGCTGGAGTAGCTGCCGGATTTGGAGTGGCCGGGATCGGTACCGACACGGTCAATTCGGTGCGTTCACCGGCTTCCGCCAATAGCTTGGTTGGTATCCGCCCGACAACGGGGTTGGTAAGCCGGGCCGGACTGGTGCCTTACTCATTCACGCAGGATACGGCGGGGCCGATCTGCCGGAATGTGGCGGATGCCGCGTTGCTGCTCGAAGTGATGGCAGGCTATGATCCGGCAGACCCCCGCACCGCCTGGAGTGTCGGCAATATTCCGCCAGAAGGCTATACCCCGACAATTGCTGACAACCAGCTGTGCGGCTGCCGGCTGGGGATTCTTAATAGTCTGTTTGGCAAAGGAGTGGAGCATGCTGAAGTCAATGCGGCAATTCATACTTGCCTCGTCCAAATGCAGGAAATGGGCGCCGCGCTTGTTGAGCTGGCCGAGCCGCTTGATTCAGTTCACTTGGCTGGTGAAGTGAGCGTACACTTGTTTGATCTGGAACGCGATTTGAACAGTTATTTAAAGAACCTTGAACCAACCGCGCCGGCGCACTCTTTGCAGGAGGTAGTTGACTCCGGTCTTTTCCACCCGGGAATTGCTGCCAATCTACAGCAGGCTCTAGCAATGAAAACCGACAGTTTGGCGTATTTGCAACGGTTGCGCGAACAGGATCGCCTCAAGGAGAGGCTGTTGGACATCATGGCAACCCATCGGTTGGATGCATTGGTTTTTCCGCACCAGCAGCGACTGGTGGTGAAAATCGACGAGTCACAGGTCGAGCGCAATGGCGTGCTGGCTTCAGTCACTGGATTTCCTTCGATTACCATTCCGGCTGGTTTTTCTGTCCCATCGGCTACTGCGCCACTGGGAGTTCCCATCGGCATCGAGTTTTTGGGTCGCCCTTGGTCTGAACGGACTTTGATTGGATTGGCCGGGGCGCTGGAACAGGCGATGCCGGTACGCAAAGCGCCTATACTGTAAAAATCAAACGAACGCTAACACCATGTGGTTTTAGCGTTCGTTTTTAGTTGATGGGATAAAGCAAGGCGGGCTGGGTCTGCGTAGGTTTTTGCTTATGTCGATATGCCCGGTAGTCCCAACATTATACGGGCTTCAGCCGGCGAGGCGACTTCCCGGCCGACTTCCCGGCTCAGACGGGCGACGCGCTCCACCAGTTGGGCATTGCTCTCGGCCAGGACTCCCTTGCGTAAGAAAATGTTATCCTCAAAGCCTACCCGTACGTGACCGCCCATGAGGGTTGCGTGCAGCGCCAACGGCAGTTCCGCCGCGCCAATGCCGGCCACCGACCAACTGGCGTCTGGCGGCAACATTTCAACCAGATGCAGCAGGGTTTTCAGCGTTGCTGGAGCGGCGCCGGGAACACCCAGCACAAAGTCAAAATGCAGCGGCGGGGTCAAAAGACCTTGTTTTAGCAAACGCAGGGCTGTCGTAATCATGCCGGAATCAAAGACTTCGATTTCTGGTTTAACGCCCACTTGCTGGATAGTTTTGGCGAACTGTTCGATATCAGCAGGACTGTTGACAAAGATATCACCGCCGAAGTTTACGCTGCCGGTCGTTAAAGTCGCCATTTCTGGCTTCAATGTGACTGGTTCCAGCCGTTCTGCTGCGGTCATGCCAACTGCGCCGCCGGTGGAAACCTGAATGATTACATCGCAGCGCTGGCGAATCAGGCGGATGATTTCGGCGAACACGGTTGCCGACTGTGTTGAAGTTCCGTCCGGTTTGCGCGCATGTAGATGGACGATGGATGCGCCAGCCAACCACGCGTCATGAGCGGCGTCGGCAATTTCTGACGGAGTCAACGGCAAATGGGGTTGCTCCTGGCGGGTCACCTCGGCGCCAACCAGTGCGGCAGTGATAATCAGCTTATTCATGTGATTTTCTCTGACAAACCAATGGTACAACGCAAGTTCCGCTGGCTTTGCAGACGACAATCGGCTCCGCCAATACATCTGCAGCTGAAGCCTGCTTGGCATCTATTACGGCAGCAATTACTTTTCGGGCCTCAAATTCCATTTTGCGAGAAGTTTTGCCGGCAGAAACGATACGGCCGACCGCTTCAATGTAATCTCCGGCGAAAACCGGAGCGAGGAATTCCACTTTGTCATAGGCGACAAACAGGCCTTCATCACCATCGTAGCGAATCAACAGTTCTGTGGCTACATCGCCGAATAAATTCATCATTTTGGCGCCATCGACCAATCCGCCGCCATAATGGGCGTCGTGGGCGCTGATACGCAACCGGATTAAACTTTCGATTTTCTCCATTTACTGCATCCCCCTTCGTTTCATTTCCTGCACGACAAATGAGGCAACATCTTCGGCATAGGTATTGGGCCCAAAGCCGGCGTCATAGCCAAGTTCTTTGGCCAGTTCATGCGAGATGCGGGGACCGCCGACCACCAGCACCAACTTGTCCCGGACGCCTTCCGCTTCAAGAATATCCACCAAGCGGGTCAGGTTGGCCAAGTGAACGTTTTTTTGGGTGACGATCTGCGATACCAGCAGTGCGTCGGCCTTCATTGCCAGTGCCTTGGCGACAAACTCGTCCGAGCCGACCTGTGCGCCCAGGTTGACTGCCTGAATCTCGTGATAGCTTTCCAGTCCCTTGTGGCCGTTGAAGCCTTTCATGTTCATGATTGCGTCGATACCAACCGTATGGGCGTCGGTTTCGATACATGCGCCGATGAAAACCAACTTGCGGCCAAAGTGTTCCTGGATATAATGGTCGACCGCTTCTTTCTTCATAGTTTCAAATTCAGCCTTGGTTACGGTCAGCTGAGACACATCTACGCCACTAGACATTTTGCCATACAGGACAAAGAATGAAAAACCCTGGCCCAGATCGCGGCTGCAAGTGACAGAAACTTCGCCGAGCCCCATGCTTTCCCCGATGGCGCGGGCCGCTTCGCAAGCCAGTTCATTGTGCGGTAGCGGCAGGGTGAAGGAAAATTGTACAACACCGTCATTGAGGGTGTCACCATAAGGTTTGACAAGACGGGCGCTGTCAGTTGCTGTTTGTTGCACTGTCATGATTTGCACCCCCCAGCATCAGGTCGACAAACGGATTGAAATAGTCTGCGTCTTTGACAATAACGCCGGTTGCGCCTTTGCCGCCATCCGGTTGGCGGGAGATATCAGCGAACATTTTGCGATTGATCGCCTCCATTAGGCCTATTTGTTCGATTTCTGCCAGCATCTGGGCGGCTTGCTCCAGGACTTCACTGGCTCGGGCCTGAATCCGTCCATTGGGGTTGAATTCGATTTCATCAGCCAGATGCCGCATGGTGTTGAATACATACTGGGCATTTTCCACTGCCAGATAGCGGTCCTGCAGCAAGGGGGTGTGAATCGCTTCCGTCAGCATGCCCAGCAAGTGAATGGTTTGTCCAGTCATCACCGAAGCCACATTGAACAGCGCGTCCTGTACCTGGCCTTTAAATATGTTGCCAGTCATGTACTTGGTCGGCGGCATATACTTCAGCGGCGCTTGGGGGAAAACTTGCCGGGCCAGTTGGGCATGGGCGATCTCCCAGAGGAAGCCGTCCTCGTTGTCGGGATTGATTTCAAATGCATGACCCAGGCCGATTTGTTGGTTTTTCAGGCCGGACATCAAGGCGAATTGCTCGTTGATAAACTGGGATGCCAGTACAGTATGGGCCTGATCGTAGGCGTCGGCTGTCGTCAGATAGTTATCTTCGCCGGTATTGATGATAATTCCGGCATAGGCGTTGACCATCCGCGAAAAAAACTGGTCGAGGAAGGTGCGCCGCATGTTGATGTCACGGAAGATGATCCCGTACATAGAGTCGTTGAGCATCATGTCCAGGCGTTCCAAAGCACCCATGACGGCGATTTCCGGCATGCAGAGGCCGGAGCAATAGTTGGTAAGGTAAATATAGCGACCGACTGCTTCGCCGGCTTCATCCAGCGCCTGGCGCATCAGGCGGAAATTTTCCTGGGTGGCGTAAGTGCCGCCGAACCCTTCGGTCGTAGCGCCGTAAGGGACATAGTCCAGCAGGCTTTGCCCGGTGGTCCGAATTACGGCAATGATATCGGCGCCCTGGTGAGCGGCGGCGGTTGCCTGCTTAATGTCTTCATAAATATTGCCGGTGGCGACAATCAGATACAGATAGGGAGTGGGGCCTTTGCCCAGGCGCTGAATCAGTTGTTCACGCTGCTGACGGTTCGCGGCGATTTTGCGGCAGGCCTCACCGGCTAGCTGCAATGTTTTGCTTTTGATTTTGTCACTGTTGCTGTCAGATTTCGTCAGGGTCAATGTACCGCAGGCAACTGCCGACGCGACTTCCTGAGCGGTCATCCCCTGCTGATCCATTGCGGCAACGACTGGCGTCAGCGCACCCTGAGCCAATAGGTTTTGCTCGTCCAGGTGTTCGACGACGATGTTGACCAGTGGCACTCCTTCGTTATTGATTCCGTCAATCCCGAGTAACCTCAGACTGGCGCGCTCAATGCTGGAGGTCGTCAGTCCGTTGACTGACTGTTTTACCTGACAGGCAATGATTTTAGCTGATTTGCGGGCTTGGGCAACCAACGCATCATCAATGATTAGTCGTGACATTGCTTCATCTCCCTGCGAAGCCGCCATCTCTTGTCGGGATGGCGTTTTGCTCCGCCACTTTTGTTAAAAAATTCATCCGAGCGTGCTGAATGATTGCATCAGGTCAAATACTGGATATGGCGCCAAACCGGCAGCCATTTGGCTGAAAAATTCGGATGCGTCCAGCGGGGCGCCAGTCGGTGAAACCGGATTGATGGTGACTGCCAACAGGTGAATCGGTTCTAATACCCGGATACTGCCACCGGCTGCGGTAAATCGCCGCCAAAGTTCTGGCGAACAGAACAGGGCCGCACCGTTCTTCAACACCAGCTGAAGCTTGCCGCGTCGTTGGCTGGTTAGCAGACAGTCCAGAATCGCATCGCCGGCCGCGCCCGATAAAACCACGAATTCGGTCCGGTTGGTGATGGATTGCTTTAGCAGTTCACCGGCTAGCAGCGAGTGGGGCGTGTCCAGGGTGTTGATTCGCAATTCCTCGTCCAGCAGCGCCACTTGATTTGCGTTCGTAATTTGTCGGCAAACAGCCAGCAGTGGTGGGGATATTTGCGGCAGTGTCAGTCGGTTGATCCGGTCCTGTGTCTTGGCCAGCACCAGTTCGA
>CAYLSL010000067.1:4250-10893 GCA_964386615.1 uncultured Veillonellaceae bacterium | reverse complement strand
CCGGGGCCAACATACCCTTCCACGCACTCAACCGCTGCTTCGGGAAAATCGAGACCGAACCGTTTGGCGGTGGCAACAGCGTCTTTGATGATGATCGGGCGCTGGGTTTCATTCGGTCGGCTGATATTGATACCCAGTACAGGAATATTGGTGTTGTTGCCCCAGAATCCAACAACCAGACCACCATGTGTGCCGCCACTGCCGCTGGTGCAGACTACGCAGTCAATATTCAGGCCTTTGTCAAAGGCTTGGGCGATGATTTCTTCAGCACAGGCGACATAGCCCAACGAGCCGACTTCATTGGACCCCCCCCCGGGAATGATATACGGTTTGCCGCCTTTCTGACGGATTGAATCGGCAAGCTTTTCCATTGCTTCGGCTACGTTGGACCCGCCGGGAACCACTTTGATGCTGGCAATTCCCATCAGATGAAACAAAAAGTTGTTGCCGGAGGCTTGTTCGTTATAACTGCCGGGGACGCGTTCTTCAATGATGAAATGGCAGGGAAGACCTTCTTTGCAAGCTGCAGCCAGTGTCAGCCGACAGTGGTTCGATTGCACGGCGCCGCAGGTAATCAGCGTATCGGCGCCTTGGGCCAAGGCATCGGCGACCAGAAACTCAAGTTTGCGGGTTTTGTTGCCGCCGCCAGCCAGACCGAGCATATCGTCACGTTTGATCCAGATGTTCGGTCCACCCAGAGCTTTGGTCAATCGCGGCAGAAACTCCAACGGAGTCTGCCCTTCTGTATATCGTCGACGGGGGAATTGCGCCAAATTCATTTTGCAGGCCACCTTTCAGAAAATTCTTCAACTACTCCCAAGTATAGATTATAATTAAAAATAAATAAAATAAATTATTCTGATATTTGCAATAATGTTTTACTTATCATCGATAAATGGACTAAGACAAAGAAACTTGGAGGAGTGTATCATGATAGACCAGTCGTTACTTGTGTTTGTGACTGTGGCGGAAAAAAAGAGTTTTACGCGTGCGGCTGAAGCCCTGCACATGACCCAGCCGGCCGTGAGTCAGTACATTCAGACACTGGAGAAAAATGTTGGCGCCAAACTGCTGGATCGCAGCAATAAATATGTTCAATTGAATAAAGCGGGCGAAATCGTTTATCATCATGCCAATGAAATCATTGGTCTTTACACGCAGATGCAGAAACTGTTGGATGATGCGATGAACAAGGCCAGCGGCAATCTGGCGATCGGCGCCAGTTACACTTTTGGCGAGTATATTTTGCCGCATATCGTGGGTTATCTCAGGGTTCATTATCCGCTGATCAAGCCTAAAATTACGATTGCCAATACCAAGCGGATTTCGGAGTGGGTGGCGAACCGTCAGCTCGACGTCGGTATCGTAGATGGTGCGATTCACCATAATAACCTGCCACTGGAAGCTTTTGCCGATGACTTGATGTATATTGTAGCCTCTGCCAATCATCAAGGGTTACCATCCGGGCAGCTAGATATTAATGACTTGAACAATGAAACCTGGATTGTGCGCGAAGAAGCCTCGGGCACTCGTGAAGCCACCGAAAAAATGTTTGCCGAATTAGCGTTTCGTCCCCAAAAAATCATGGAATTCGGCAGCACGCAAATCATTAAGGAGTCGGTGCAGGTTGGTTTGGGAGTGACGTTGCTGTCACATTGTACAATTCAAAAAGAAGTTTCCTTGGGCAGTCTAAAAATCGTTGATGTGTGCGGCACGCCATTTCAACGCAAATTTTCTCTGATTACGCCGCCATCCCGGTTCAAAACTAAAGTGACTAGCGTATTTAGCGATATTTTGCGCAATAATGAAGGCTTGCCGGATTTCTTCGGCAAGCCTATTGTCATTGACCCAAAATTCGTTTGAAGAATCCGCTGATGCTATGGTGGTGGGATGGTTCACGAAACTCGACATTATTGATTGTATAGCCCAGTCCGGTTATCCGCTGCTCGATTTCCTGCTGCGATGTGCGCTGTGGATTGAAATCGACGGCTAACTGACCGGATTCTTCTTCGGGTTCTACCTGCAATACTCCGGGAGCGCCGATTAGATCCGTGTAAAGCGCCTGCAATTCCAGCTGTTGATCCTTTCTTTCGATCTGGAACCGGAGTTGTTGTGTGCCGGCAGCACAGCCGCATGTCTTGCACATTCGATTCACTCCTTTCTATTCAACAAATTCGTGGTAACGGATCGGAAACCATCATGTCAAGAATCCGGTGGCTGCCATAAGGTGTCCGCATAAACAGCCGACCAACTGGTCGATCGAGCACCTGGCCAATAATGGCGGCTTCGCCTCCGTAAGGATGTTTTTTCATCGCGACCAGAATCTGTTCAGCCTTATTCGCAGGGACGATTGCTGCCAGCTTGCCTTCATTGGCCAGATACAGCGGGTCCAGGCCCAGCATTTCACAGAGGCCTCGCACGGCAGGCTTGGCAGGAATGCTGGTTTCGTATAACTCAATGCCGACGCGGCTTTGAGCGGCAATTTCATTCAATGCAGTGGCCAGGCCGCCACGGGTCGGGTCCCTGAGCACCCGGATCTGCGGACAGACAGCTAAAATGGCGGCGACCAGTCCGCCGAGCGGCGCGCAGTCGCTAGCCAGATTGGTGGTTAACCCCAATTGTTCCCGCTCCAGCAAGATTGTCGCGCCATGATCGCCGAGTGTGCCGCTGACGATCACTGCATCTCCGGCCTTGGCATTGTTGCCGCAGATGTCTATTCCGGCAGGAATTTCACCGACGCCGGCCGTATTAATGAATAATTTGTCAACTGCTCCGCGGTTGACGACTTTGGTGTCGCCGGTTACGATCTGCACGCCGGCTTCCCGGGCAGCGTCGGCCATCGAACGAACCACTGTTTCCAATAGCGCAAGCGGCAGGCCGTCTTCGATGATAAAACCGCAGCTAAGATATAGCGGGCGGGCGCCGCTCATCGCCAGATCGTTCACTGTGCCGCAGACGGCCAGTTTACCGATGTTGCCGCCGGGAAACACTAGCGGGTTGATCACGTAGGAGTCAGTCGTGAAGGCCATTTTGCCTGTTAATCCGGGCAAACGCGCTGCATCATGCGCTTCCGCCAGATAGGGATTATCAAAATGGCGGCGAAACAGATCGTTGATTAATGCGCCGGTCAGGCTGCCGCCGGAACCGTGAGCCAGAGTGACAACCTCCATAAGATTCCCCGTTCCTCCCTTAATCGACAATATATTTGTAATAGGCGGCGCAGGTGCCTTCACTGGAAACCATGCAAGCGCCCATCGGGGTTTGCGGCGTGCAGGCTTTTTTGTACAATCGGCATTGCGGCGGTGTTTTCAGGCCGCGTAGGATGTCGCCGCAACTACAACCATTCGGCGTCTGCGTTTCTGTTTCTTTTAGCCCAAACTTTACTGCCGCATCAAAGCGGGAAAACTCTGGCCGGATCTGCAAACCGGAACCGGCGATTTCGCCCAAGCCCCGCCAAATACTAGCCACTGGCATAAACAGCTGGTTCAGAATGTTTCTCGCGGTCGGATTGCCGCCATCGGCCACGGCGCGGGGATAAGCGTTGACAGCGGCAGAATTGTCCTGGCGCAGCATATCTGCGATCATAAGCAAAGCGTGCAGGATATCAACGATTTCAAAGCCGGCGATTACCGCTGGCTTATGATATTTTTCGGCTAAAAACCGATAGGGTTCCAGACCAATAACCGTGCTGACATGGCCAGGGCAGAGGAATCCGTCAACTTGCAGACCGCTATCGGCGCACAGCGCTTCCATGGCCGGCGGCACCAGTTTGTGGGCGGAAAACACGCTATAGTTGTCCAGGTTTCGTTTGGCTGCCTCCAAAATTGTCAGCGCGACAACCGGCGCGGTGGTTTCGAAGCCGACACCGAGAAAAACTACCTGCCTTTGTGGGTTGGCTGCTGCAATCTCCACGGCATCCAGCGGCGAATACAGTACCCGGATATCTTGCCCAGCCGCCTTTTCTTTCATTAGGCTGCTGTGATTTCCCGGTACCCGCAGCATATCGCCGAAACTGGCCAAGATAACTTCTTTGTTCTGCGCTAGCTGGATTGCGGCGTCAATATAACCCTGCGGCGTGACGCAAACCGGGCAGCCGGGGCCTGACAACAGTTGCATATCGGCAGGCAGCAGATCGCGAATGCCGTGATGGAAGATCGACATGGTGTGGCTGCCGCATACTTCCATGATCTTGATCGGGCGAGTTACGGTTTGTTGCAGTTTGGTTGTCAACGAGCTGACCAGGTCCGCGCTGCGGAAAGTATCAGTCTGTTTCATCGTGAATTTTTTGCAGCAGTGCAATCGTTTCCGCCGCCGCTTGTTCATCAATTACTTTCATGCCGGACCCGGCGTGGATCAGCACATAGTCGCCGACTTTGGCTTCGGGCACGAGCGCCAGTGAGATGCGCCTCTGCACGCCCTCGATTTCGCCGATGCCGCTGTATTCATCGCGTTCCAGTAGTTTTAAGGGAACTCCTATGCACATGACGGTTCATCCCTTCTCTTGAATTGCGGTTTGAGTCTTTTCCTGCCGTTTCGCGGCTACGCATTGTTTGATCCAGTCGGCCAATTCCGTCAGTCCGGCAGTGGTTCGGCAGGAGAGTTCGAGAATGGTGGCCTTAGGGTTCAATAGTGTCAGGTCCTGGTAAAACTGCTCCCGGTCGAAATCGACATAGGGCAGCAGATCGACTTTATTTAGCACCACAGCATTGGCGTCTTTGAACATCAATGGGTACTTGCTGATTTTATCCTCACCTTCAGTGACGCTAAGCAGGCAGAGCCGGAAATCTTCGCCCAAGTCAAATTCGGCTGGACAAACCAGGTTGCCGATGTTCTCAATGATCAGCAGGTCGATTCCATCCAAGTCAAGCTGGCCCAACGCACCCTCCATCATGCTGCCGTCGAGATGGCAGGCGCCCCGGGTATTGATCTGCACGGCGGGGATTCCCAGCGCAGCTACTCGTTCGGCGTCTTTGGTCGTGAACAGATCGCCTTCGATGACAGCTACCCGCAACGTGGGACTCAGTAGCGCCATCACGCTTTCCAGCAATGAAGTCTTGCCAGCGCCGGGCGAACCCATCAAATTGATTGTCGCGATCTGTTTGGCAGCCAGCATTTGTTTATTTTGCGCGGTTTTTGCTTCATGCGCGCTGAGAATTCGCTGGTTGATGTCAATTTTCACCGATTGTTTCCTCCTGCTCTCCCTCGATTGTCTGTAGATCCAGTTCCCGGCCAGCCGTCTGTTCGATGACGAACTCGGCGCCTTCCACCAACGTGCCCTGACTGATTGCCGCAAAAGCAAACTGCAGTGACTCTTTGCAGACGCCTGTCTGGTCGCCGATTCGGACTACAACCCGGGTCACTCTGCTCATGGAATATTCTGCGCCGAAACGTTCCACCTGATCCATCAGACTCTGAATGATCGATACTTCATGCATGGTTTGATTCGGTCTCCTTAAAGGGATTGATTCGACATCCGTCGTAATATATTTCCTATAGCAACAAGCAGGGGGCAGCGGAATGCGCAGGCATATTCTGATTAGTGGAATCGTCCAGGGCGTCGGGTTTCGTCCGTTTGTCTATCGGTTGGCGACGCGGCAAGGGCTGACCGGCTGGGTAAACAACGCGACCGACGGCGTGCATATTGAAGTCGAAGGCACCGCGACCGAGATCGACACATTCATCGACAAACTCAAACAGGAAAAACCGGCTCAAGCCGAGATCTATTCGCTGACTGCTTACGAGATTCCTGATCTCCGGGAGAGCGGGTTCATCATTGCCGAGAGCGACGCACCATCGGCAGCGGTGCCGTTCGTTTCGCCGGATATTGCAACCTGCGCCGCCTGCCGCACTGAAATCAGCGACCCGGCTGACCGGCGTTATCAATACCCCTTCACCAATTGCACCAACTGCGGTCCACGCTACACAATCATCCGTCAGACGCCGTACGACCGGCGGTCGACTACGATGGACGTTTTTCCGATGTGCGAGGCCTGTCAGCGCGAATTTGACGATCCCGCCGACCGGCGGTTTCACGCCCAACCCAACGCCTGTCCGGTTTGCGGGCCAAAGTACCGTTTGGTTGACCGGCAAGGGAACCCGCTGCCATTGGACAATGGGCAGAATCTTATTGATCAGACACGAGATTTATTGCACGCAGGCAAAATTGTGGCGATCAAAGGATTGGGTGGTTTTCATCTGGCCTGCGATGCGAAAAACGAAACTTCCGTGACGAGCTTGCGCCAGCGAAAAATAAGGGAAGATAAACCTTTTGCCGTTATGGCCGGATCGCTCGCTGTGGTTCGCAAAATCTGCCTTGTATCTGCCGCCGAACAGGAACTGTTGACCGGCGCCGTGCGTCCGATTCTGCTGCTGGATAAAGCGGTCGATTATGATTTGGCAGCCAGTGTGGCACCAGGAAATCCAAGGATTGGCATGATGCTGCCATATACGCCGCTGCATGAGCTGTTACTAGCGGCAGACGATATCTGGGTGATGACTAGCGGCAATACCAGTGATGAGCCGATTGCTTATACGAATGAGGACGCGCTGCTCCGTCTGGCAGAAATCGCCGACTTTTTTCTGCTGCACAATCGGGAGATTCATCGCCGTGCTGACGACTCGGTGGTGAGAATTGTCAACGAAG
>CAYLSL010000067.1:0-4150 GCA_964386615.1 uncultured Veillonellaceae bacterium | reverse complement strand
ACGCCGGAAGTGGTCGCTTATGATCTGCATCCGGAGTATCTGGCGACTAAATATGCCAAAGAATTGGCATTGCCGCAGGTCGGAGTACAGCATCATCATGCCCATATTGTTTCGGTCATGGCCGAACATGGTCTGGAGGAACCGGTCATTGGCGTAGCTTTTGACGGGACCGGCTATGGGCCGGATGGCACAGTTTGGGGCGGCGAATTTCTGACTGCCGATTGCTATGATTATACCAGGGTCGCCCATTGCCGCTATCTGCCGCTGCCAGGCGGTGCGTTGGCGATTCGGCAGCCTTGGCGGGTGGCTGCCGTGATTCTGAGCGAGTTGTATGGCGACCAGATTGCAGCGCTGCCAATTCCCTTTGCCGGATCGTTGCCGCCGGAATGGCCGACAGTACTCAAAGCGGCAGAAAAGAGGATCAACACTCCGTTGACCTCCAGCGCCGGTCGCCTGTTTGATGCTGCCGCGGCCTTGCTTGGCATACGCGGCGGGTCGGTTCATTACGAAGGACAGGCGGCAGTGGAACTGGAATTGGCGGCAGGCAGCCGGGCCGGCAGCTTATTGCCGTATTCGATTGGTGAGGGAGATATCAAACAGCTGGATTTTTTGCCGACTTTCGCGGCGATGGTGAACCGGTTGCAAGTTTGCGAATCGCCGGCAGAGCTAGCTGCTTCATTTCACAATACGGTCGCTGCTGCGATTGTTGATATGGTCAAACGGATAAAAAAAGAAACCGCGCTCAGGAGAGTTGCGCTAAGCGGCGGTGTATTTCAGAACTTGCGGTTGCTCTCTGCTGTAGAAGGGCGGCTGAGAGATGAACAATTCGATGTGTACCGGCATCGGCGCGTCCCGACCAATGATGGCGGTCTTTCGTTAGGGCAGGCAATTATTGCCGGCGAACGATACATTCGTAACCCCAGGCAGCCAATTGGCGGATGACACTTTCAATCGCCTTGTCGATGCGGTCGGCGATCAACGGGGTCAAATCAAGGCTGATCTCCAGGCTGAGCGGTACAACTCCAATCACGACGATTTCCTGGATCGGTTTTTCCATCACCGCCAGAGACGCGAGAACTTCCTGAATTCCCAGTTCGTGCAGCGAGGTTTTTTCCCGGAAATACAACTGAACCGCTTCGCCGCAAATTTCGCGAAATGAACCGGGTTCGGTTCCATGAATGGCGTCAATCAAGACCAGGCGTTGCGCGCCATCCAAGAATCTCATCAATTCGATGCCTAACGTTCCGCCGTCTAGTACTTCCACTTCCTCCGGAAAGCGGAAGCGCTGCAACAGCGCTTCCGCCACACGTACGCCGAATCCTTCGTCCGACAATAAAATGTTGCCTACACCCAGTACAACAGTTTTTGCCACTATTTGATATCCTCCGCATCCGCCGGTTTGCCGGGCAGATACTTAATTCCCGAGAAGATGCTCGATATTTCGCCGTCGCCATGCATCATATCCGAGCGATAAGCGAAATAGGTGTGGAAAGTAAGGAACAGAGGGAAGAACCAGGCTGCGTAGTTGTGCACCACATGGACATTATATTCGTTGCCCAGCAAGCTGATTACCGGACTGAAAATTTTTGCTGTCCAGCTGGTCGGGTGGATCATGCCATACATCGCAAGTCCGGTTGCCATCAGGATAAAAGTGACAATATACCAGATGAGATAAGTTGTTCGGGCTAGTGAATTGCGTAAAAACGGCGGGTGATCACTTTTCAGGAACAGGTAGTGTTGCAACACCTGCCCCAAGCCCGTCCAGTAAAGTTTGGTCCAGAACTTTGGCAACAATCGGTCGCCTTTGTATCTGATCCAGCCGTAAATTCGCAGAATGAACGACGCAATCAGGACATAGGCCCAGAAAAAATGCCAGAACCGAATCGTTTCCATTGACATCAGGTTGCCGACCGAGATTGCCGGATCTACACCGAGCGAGCCGAAGAAGAATGGATTGGCAATATAGCGGCCCGTCAAAAACAACATCAGGACCGCTGCTGCCATTAACCAGTGGAACAGCCGCAAGAACGGACTGAAGATGTATATGCCGTCAACCCGCTTGTTTTTCAACTGCCACACCCCCCGCAGGTTTTGATATAGGGATCGCTATGGATGACCGTCTTTTCCCTGCCTTCTGTATCGTAAAGGTGTGTGGCGCAGGCGAGGCAGGGGTCGAAAGAATGGATTACCCGCAAAACCTCCAAAGGTTTGTCTGCAACCTTTATTTTTGTATCAATCATACTGGACTCATAAGCGCCATTGCCCGCTTTGGAGTCGCGCGGACAGGCATTCCAGGTGCTCGGTACCACAGCCTGATAATTGGCGGTCAAGCCATTCTTGATATGAATCCAGTGTCCGAGAGCCCCGCGCGGCGCCTCATGCAAACCGACGCCTTTTGCTTCCTTGGGCCAAGTCGAGGGTTCGAACTTGCTCATATTGGCAGTGTTGGTATCTCCGTTGCGGATGTTCTTAATCATCTTGTCAAAGAAATACTTGTTGATGTAGGCCATTACTTGCGATTCCAAACCGCGGCAGGCAGTCCTGCCCACCGTGGAGCACATCCAGACATGGGCCGGCGCGCCGAGAACCTTCGATACGCCGTCGATTTGATCCACAATCATTTTTTCCGCCCAGGTTGGTTGTGACAGTAGCCCTTGTTTTACCTTGACATAAGTCACAATATAGCGGGCCAACGGTCCGACTTCAGCCATTTTGCCACGCCACATCGGTGTTTTGATCCAGGAATATTTGCCTTTTTCATCAAGGTATTTCCAGTTGGTTTTTGTTCCTTCCTTGGGACCGGTATAATTGGGCGCGGTGATGCCGGCAAGCGGATGCAAGCCCTTGCCAGCCTGTGGGTAATTGTACCAGGAGTGCTCGATGTTTTCTGTGATGACCTCTGGATCGACAAAATCCTTGCCCTCCAGGTTGGTAAACTTGGCAGCCATGACGCCGGCGGCGAAGTTTTCGACCACACCCTGGCAGCGTAGCAGCAGACGCTTATGAAAATCTCCATTGGCGATGCCTGTATAAGTGTCTTCGGGATAGTCGCCATAGCCGAGCACGCATTTTCCGGCCAACCCTCCGCCGTCGACAATCTTATGCTTTGTGACATAGATGTCGCCAATTGCCAGCAGGTCCGGCAGATAGAAATAATTTACCGCTGAAATCCCCATATTGACCGAAGCGTCGACTACCCCCAGTCTGGCGGTATTTACCGGCGCATTCATGTCATTCATCGAAATGGCACAGGGCATGCCACCGACAATGTACTGCGGATGAGGGTTTTTGCCGCCGTAGACAACATGTCCGGTTACCAATTCACGCTGACGGTCCAACATGGTCAGGTAGTGGGTTACCGCCATCAAATGGACTTCTGGTGGTAATAGCGCATAGTCGGGATGATCCCACCAGTGGGCGGCAAAAATGCCCAGTTGTCCACTTTCGACCAAGGACTTAACTTTGGCCTGGATCGCCTTAAAATACGACGGCGTAGCCCGGGGAAATTCTTTGGGATAGGCATCTGTGTTGAAATCAAACGGCCCGGACAAGCCCAAGTCATATTTTGCCAGAATCGCATTTTGCAGCGATGCTGTCGCGCCAGGGTCGGCTTTGAGCGCTTCGACAGGGCTGACCCAGTCAAGTGCGTGCAGGTGATAAAAGTGGATCAGGTGGTCTTGCACCGCCAGTGATGCAGCCATCTGGTTGCGGATATAATTAGCATTTTTGGGGATCTGGATACCCACCGCATCTTCTACAGCCCGGACGGAGGCCAATGCATGGGTGGTGGTACAGACACCGCAGAATCGTTGGACATAAGCCCAGGCATCTCGTGGATCGCGGTCTTTGAGGATGATTTCGATGCCGCGCCAGGCAGTGCCGCTGGAGAGAGCATCCTGCACCTTTCCGCTGGCTTCGTCCACCGTGACTTCTACTCGCAGATGTCCTTCGATGCGAGTTACAGGATCAACGACTACCCGTTTCATCAGTGCTCGTTCCTCCCTCTCCGTTATTCTTCACTTTGATCATTTTCTGGTTTGGCATGTCTGGATTTTTGAATCGAAGAAACCACTGCATGCACAGTGACCCCGGCCATCGCGGCAACTGTCAATCCGGCGCCGATCTTGTCCGCATTCGTCAGTGTGTTTGG
>CAYLSL010000066.1:0-10965 GCA_964386615.1 uncultured Veillonellaceae bacterium | reverse complement strand
GGTTCTATAGCCGCAGCCGTCAGGAATTGTGGAACAAGGGCGCGACATCCGGAAACGTGCAAACCGTGAAAGAAATGTTTTATGACTGTGACGGAGACACACTGCTGGTCAAAGTCGAACAGACCGGGGCTGCCTGTCACGAAGGAACCTATTCCTGTTTCAGCCGGCGGTTCGGTGAAGCGGAATCCACGCTGACCGAACGTCCGGCGCTTCCCGCCGCAGCGGTTTTGACAGAACTGTTTGCGGTGCTGGAAGATCGGCGGCAAAATCCGCAGGAGGGATCTTATACCAGCAGTTTGTTTGCCAAAGGCGAGGACCGGATTCTGAAAAAAATCGGTGAAGAGGCGGCCGAGACGATCATTGCCGCCAAAAACCACAGTCAGGGCGAAGTGATTTATGAAATGGCCGATCTTTGGTACCATTGCCTGGTGCTTTTGTCGGCGCAACATATCGATTTTGCCGCACTGATTGAAGAACTGGGCAAACGGCGCAGCGGCAAGACAGTAGATCCTGCCAAAGTAAAATAAGCAAAATTGCAGCTCAAAACCGGCTGAACTGGGTGTTTCGCACCTTGTGCCAGCCGGTTTTGTATTATTTATAGCAGGAATAATGGATCGTCAAGTCAAATCTTCCTATAAAGGACAATATGCAGGAGGTAGTATATTTTATGGACGGCGCGAAAGTAAAAACATTTTTGCAGGGACAGTTTGCCAACTATGTGAAAGACCTTGAAGCATTGACCAATATTGATTCCGGCAATGGCGATCCGGAAGGGACGGATCGGGCGGCGAAATTTGTCGGTGAGAAGCTCCAGGCATTAGGGGCGGCAATCGAATATCGGACCAATCCTCGTTCTACCCACCTGATTGCCCGGCTGAAAGGCAAGGGAACGTTCCGCCTGTTAATGATTGCCCATGTCGATACCGTGTTTGGTAAAGGGGAAGCCGCAAAACGACCATTTCGTCTTGATGAAAACAATATCGCCTACGGACCGGGTGTCGGCGATGACAAAGCGACAGTCATCCAGACAATCTACGCGATGAAGACGCTGCAAGAGTTCGGTTTTGACTCATTCGGCGAAATCATCCTGTATTACAATGGTGAAGAGGAAGGCGGTTCGCCGACGGCGCTGGAGATTGTTGCCGAACTTTCGCCGCAGGCGGATGTGGCGATCCTGATGGATACGGCCCGCCCGGGCTGGGGTATCGTGACCCAACGTAAAGGCAGCGCCAACTACGATATAAAAGTCGAAGGGATTTCCGGCCATGCCGGTAATGCGCCGCATTCCTGCGCCAGCGCGATCATGGAACTGGGCAACCAGATCAGCCTGCTCTATAAATTGGCCAGTCCGCTGCCGGAAAATCCCCATGAATACACGCGGGAGGCGCTGCAACAAAAGGGAATTGTCGACCATGGTCAATTCATTCCCCCCAACGCGATCAACGTGGGTGTGATCGGCTCCAGCAACGACCGGATTAATGTGATTCCCGGCGACGCATTCGCCAAACTGAATGTGCGTTGTTATACCGTTGCCGAGCAGGAACGACTGGACCGGGCGATCAAGGACCTGCCGAACCAGACGGTCGTGCCTGGCGTGAAGGTGACGGTAACCGGCGGCATTCACACCGGCCCGATGGAAAAAACCGCCCAGGTGCAAAAATTGGTCGATGTTTACAAAAATATCGTCCGTCGCGAGTACGATGCCGAAGTCATCGAATGGATGGCCGGCGGGCTGACTGACGGCAACCGGACGGCCAAATTCATTCCGACGATTGACGCGCTGGGTGTGGAGAACTATGAAGAGCACACCGATCATGAATATGTCGACCTGAATACAGCCGTGCCCCGCACGGTGGCGCTGGTGCTGCTGATGGCCGAGATCACCGAAAGCTGGCCGATCGAGTGAACTATCGGGCTGTAATTTTTGATCTTGACGGTACCTTGCTTGATTCGCTGGAGGATCTGGCGGATTCGATGAATTCCGTCTTGGCCCGGCAATCATTCCCGGTTCATGCCGTGGAAAAGTACCGCTATTTTGTCGGCGATGGAATTGCCGAACTGGTGCGGCGGGTATTGCCGGAGAACCAACGCGATGCAGCGATGGTGGCGGAAAATATCCGCTGGATGTCGGCAGAATATGAACAGCGCTGGGATAAAAAAACCAAACCTTATCCTGGTATTGCCGAACTGCTGGATGCACTGACCGGCGCGGGGCTAAATCTGGCGGTTCTGTCCAATAAACCGGATGCGTTTACCAAAATCATGGTGCCGGCATTATTGCCTGGTTGGCAATTTGAACCGATTCTTGGCGCCAGACCCGGCGTGCCGGTAAAACCTGACCCGCAGGCAGCGCTTGAAATTGCCGCTCAGCTGGCGCTTTCGCCAACGGAAATCTTGTATCTGGGCGATACTGCTACCGACATGCTGACGGCGAATGCGGCCGGGATGCTGGCGGTCGGCGTTGCCTGGGGATTCCGCACCGTGGAGGAATTGCAGCAAAACGGGGCGAAGCAGATTATACACAAACCAACGGAATTGCTGCAATTACTGCGAAAATAAACAACCGGCCATTTTATCAGCCGGACAGGAGGCAAAGCACAACGTGACAACAGGAATGAAATATCCGGCCAACCGAATCAAATCGGTTATAAGCACAGGCGGATCCGTTTATGGTACTTTCACCGTGCTGGGCGATCCGGCGCTGGTGGAGATCATCGGCTATGCCGGCCTGGACTATGTGATTATCGATACCGAGCACTCGAACAACACGACCGAGCAGGTCGGCAACTTGATTCGTGCTGCCGAGCTTACTAGTATTACGCCAATCGTCAGGATCACCGCCAATAAACCGGAATTGATTTTACGGGCTCTCGACATGGGGGCTGGCGGAATTCTGGTGCCGCAGGTAAACACGGCGGAGCAGGCGAAAGCTGCCGTCAATGCCGCCCGGTATGCACCGCTGGGCGATCGCGGGATAGCTGGAGTGGTGCGGGCGGCCCGTTACGGTTTTGTTCCCATGCAGGAATATATTTCCGGCGCCAACAGAGAGAACTTGGTCATCACCCAGGTGGAGCATATTGAATCGGTGAACAATCTGGATGAAATATTGGCGGTCGAAGGGCTGGACGGAGTTTTCATCGGTCCCACAGACTTGTCGCAGTCGATGGGCTGTACCGGCCAATTTGACAATCCGGAATTGCGCCGGGTCATTCACTCGGTAATAGAAAAAACCCGCCGCACTGACAAGTGGGCGGGGATATTCTGCCTTAATGCAGCGGATGCTGATTATTGGCGCAATGCAGGTGCACAATTTCTGACGATCGCGACGGAGAGCATGCTGTTTGCGTCAACGCTGCGTCAACTGAAAAAACAGCTTACTCAGCAATAACCGGGGTTTATTCGCCGAGCAGGCGAAGAAAACTATCCACTAGTTCTGGATCAAACTGGCTGCCGGCGCATCTGCGTAATTCGGCAGCCGCTTCTTTTCCAGTGAACGCTGCGCGGTCCGGGCGGTCATGCGTCATCGCGTCATAGGCGTCAGCAATCGAAAAGATCCTGCACTCGAGCGGGATTTCGTTCTCCCGCAGACCAAGGGGATAGCCTTGTCCATTCCACCATTCATGGTGCTTTAATAATAGGTCGGACATCGGCGCAAGTTCGGGGATGGACTGGGCAATCCGATGACCGATTTCTACATGCATGCGCATTTTGTCCATTTCGCCGGCGGTCAGACGGCCTTTCTTAAACAGTAAATGGTCGGGAATGCCGACTTTGCCGATATCATGATACTGTGTCAATAATTTTAGTGAGCGGAGCCGGCGTCGCGGCAGTTCGGCTGCTTTTGCCAGTGGTTGGCATAACGCCCACAGTCGGGTGGCATGTTGCTGCGTGACAAAATCGCGGGTGGACAGGGCAGCCTGTAAAGACTCGAAGAAGCGTGCGCGGGCGAATTGACTTTGACTCAGTTTATCACGGTGCATCCGTGATGCCGCTAACTTTTGAATATCTTGGACTGAAATCGCAGACGTCCTTTCAGCGGCACAGCCGAGGGCAACACTAAATTGGAGAGAGTTTTCCATTAAAATGCTATTGTTGACTTCTGTGCGGATGGTTTGGCATAGCTGCTGCATTTCGCTATCGGAGTGATTGAGCAGCAACGCGGCAAATTCATCATCACCGACACGGGCGATCAGGCTGTCCAGCGGCAGAACCGACCGTAACACGCCGGCGAACGAAGACAAGATTTTGTCGCCCCATTCATGTCCCAGGCTATCATTGATCAAACGCATGCTGTCGATATCGCACATTACGATACCTACAGGTTGGTCTGGCGGCAATTGTCGCGAGGCAAGCTGTTGTTCCCAGCCTTCACGGTTGAGCAGGCTGGTCAGCGGGTCGCGGATATTGGCAAAACGTAGCGATTCTTCCAACTCGCGTTTTTCGGTAAGGTCCCGGATGACGGCTAATGCTTCGTTATCACCGGCTTTAGTCAATCGGACTTCCAGATAAAGCGGTCGTTTATTGACGCTGGTTTCATGTTCAAACCATTGCGGTTCGTCGGTCGCCAAAACCTGGGTTACTCCATTCAGGATTTTTTCCGCCAACCGCGGCGGAAATGCCTCGACAATGGAATTGCCGGCGAACATTTTTGACGGCACTGCAAAAACGCGTGCCCGTCCTGTTTTATAGTCGAGCAGTAACCCATCCTTGTCAATCCGAAGCAGTGAATCAGGCATTCCCGCCAGCAAGGCATGGGTGGCTGCTTCACTTTCACGCAGTTCGTTTTGTGCGGCTTCCAGCGAGTGGAGCATTCGATTGATCGAATCAGCCAGCTGCGACATTTCGTCATTTCCAGGGATGCTGACGCGAAGTGACGGTTGGTTTTGTTGTCCAATCTGAAACACCTGACGCCCCAGACTGGCCAATCTCGCGAGGACCGTTTTTTCCAGCATCAGCAAATAAAGCAGCGTAAAGAGCAGTCCCAGACCAATCATCAGCAGGATAAAATACTGTACGGTTCTTTTTCCCTGCAGGTACGCTTCGCGCGGGGCATCTATCCGCAGGATGACGCCGGGGTTTCCATATAAATCGCTTAGCAGGGCGTATCCGGCTATCGTGTTTTCGGATAACGTGGTTACCAATGTGGATTTTTGCGGCGACAGCTGTTGGGCAGCCTTTTGAAAATCGGGCGCCAAACTGGTAGATGATGCAGGCTGTAACTGGATGGATAAAAGGTTGGTTTGGGCCAACTGGCTGCGCAGTGTTTCGTCAATGACCCGTCCGACAACCAACCAACCGCGCGGCGGCAGTTTTCTTTCACTGTCAATGACGGGGTGTGCAGCAATTAGCATTGGAGCATCAGAAAGAACGATAATCCCTTTGGTTGCCTGGTCAGAATTAAGATCCGGCAGTAGCGGCGATTCTGGTTGGAAATGTTGCCGTAAGTCGTTTGGCAGTGGGATAAATCCTTTGCTGGTCGGATTAAACCTTGTGCCAAAAACGACATTGCGTTGCGAATCCAAAAAAACAAGCAATTGCAATTTTTGTATCTGGAAGGTTTGAGCCGTTAAATTCTTTTTGATATATTCCGGCGAGTGCCCGGCGATAAATTCATAAGAATCGTCCCACTCCGCCCAGTCAGCCAGAAAAGCCGTCAGCGACGACAATTCATTTTCGACAGCATTTGTAGCTCTGTTTAGGCTGGACTGTGTTTCGCGGGTTTCAACGTCAGAAAAACCGCCCAGCAAAATATGATTGGCGGAAAAAATGACGACGGCCAGCAGTACAAAGATGGAGATACAACTGGTGATCAGCGTTTTGCGGTGCAGAGTCATTAAGAGCCTCCAGGCTTATTTTTCAGAGGTTGCTTTGGCATGGCCCCGAAAGTCCAGGTAGCGTCCCTTTAATGTGTAGCGGTCCGGTTCTGCCGGCCAGAGTTCCGCAGTATCGCCGCTGCGCATCGCTGCAGAAAAACGCCGGTAATACTCGGGATCTTTCGCTTCCAGATTGCTAAGCATTTCTTTGATTTCCTGGCGCTTGGTGTTGCCGTTGTAGGGGCAGGGATTTTTTAACGGCTGCAAACCAAGCCGATTGACATTATCAATTATCTCTTGCTCGCGGAAATAGACCAAAGGACGGATAATTGTAAGACCGCTGCGTTCCTGCGGTGTTTTCGGCAGGAAGGTCTTGAGGCGGCCTGCATAAAAAAGCCCCATCATGAAGGTCTCCACTGCATCGTCATGATGGTGGGCCAGAGCGACTTTATTGTAGCCCCGTTCGCCGGCAATCCGGTTCAGCGCGCCGCGGCGAAAATAGGCGCAGGTCGCGCAGGGGTCGGGAACCTTTGCTTGGGCAATGGCGCGGGGGATATCTACGACCGTTGAGTCAAAGGGGATATCAAGTTGATCGCAAAAGGATTGCAGTTCCCGCTGCGGAAACGTTTCGCCGAACCGGGTGTCGATAGTGAACGCACCAAGCGAGAACGGACGAGCCGAGTGTCGTCGGATATGGGCGAGGGCATAAGTGAGGAACAAGCTGTCTTTGCCGCCGGATAACCCAATCAGAATACGATCATCGGCTTCGATCAGGTCGAACTCGATAATGGCGCGCCAGACGCGGCTTAGGATTTCTTTCATTTCTCTGCTTCCTGTTTCAATATTTTTCCTTCCGGCAGCCAGTCCCAGTATTTTTTGGGGATGAACCGCGAGGCCAGCCGGATGTTTTTGCGTGCTTCGATGTATTGCGAACGGTAATAGGTTTCCCACAAATTTGTGAAGTCATCTGTTGGATTCAACATTGTTGCCGGCAAATCCTGCAGGGCGCAAAAGGAAAGCTGACCCTGGCGGCAACATAATGCGCCTTGCGGCAGAATGAAAAGTAAGCGGCGATTCGGGTAACGCAGCTGGAATTTACGCAGCAATAAGTCGGCCGTTTGATGGGCCAATTGCGGTTTGGCGACTAAATCGCCGTCAGCGGTCTCCTGAAACCGAATCAGGCCGAGCAGACGGTGGATTTCATTGCCGACTTCGCGGCTGCGGCGGCGAAACACGGCACTGGCCCGGCTGCGACCGCAGATGCAGGAAGCAGGTCCATTTCTGACGGCTTCGGTCAAGGCGGCAAAAATAACCCGCTCACTGTCGCGCGCGGAGTTGCGCAGATTGAACAGGACCATCACAGCCAGGCGTCGCCCCGGATATTGGTCGATCCAGCGATAGTCGCCGCCGGTTTTTTCGGCCAATTGCCGGGTAAGCTGCTCCAGGGAATGGTCATCGGCGCTTAATTGATCGCAGGCGGCGAACAGATTCGCTTCGGGTTCGGCCTGGCCGACTTCCGGCAGCAGTCCGGTCAGTTCGCTGAGCAGGACCGCTTTCAGCATGCTGGCCGGTGTGGCTTCGCAGCGGATCATGCATCATCCCCCCATAGAGAGGATTGACTGTAGCTGGAACGATTGCGACCCGCCTGTCCGAGCGGCGGTGAATATTTTTTGCCGGCGACAAGAATAAATGGCAGCGCCCGTTTGGTGACCACACCGATGCGGGCCAGGTCTTCGACCGAGCGGAAGCGGTTTTCCCGGCGCAGCCAGACGATTTTTTTCGCCGAACGGGGTCCGATGCCGGGGACACGCAGCAGTTCCAGCAGAGAAGCCCGGTTGATTTCCAGCGGGAACCGTTCGGGGTGCAATTCGGCGAAAGCCTGTTTGGGGTCTTTGTCCAGATCGAGATTACCGGCAGGATTGTAGGGCATTTCAGCCATTTGGAATCCATAATAACGGTACAGGAAATCCGCCTGATACAGCCGATGCTCACGGACCAGCGGTGAACCGGTGATGCCGTCGAGCGGTGTGCCGGGGACCGGCTGGAATGTGCTGAAATAAGCGCGCTTGAGTCCATAGGAAGAATACAGCCGCAGCGTCGAATCCAGAATATCGCGGTCCGATTCCTCGGCCGCTCCGACGATGAACTGGGTGGAATGACTGACGCCGGGCTGGTCGCGCAGGTGGCGATGGATGCGGCTGAGACCGCCCATGATTTCGCCGGCGAAGTTTTTGGTCCGGCTGAGGCGGGCCAGGTGGACGGCAGTCGGAGCCTCCATGTTCAGCGATACCCGGTTGGACAGGGCGACGGCCCGTTCAACTTCGGCCTCGCCGGCGCCCGGCAGGATTTTCAGATGGATGTAGCCGCCAAACCGATGGCGAGTCCGCAGGATTTCCAGCGTTTCCAGCAGCTCCTGCATCGTGCGGCCGGTCGAATGGCGCACGCCGGAACTGAGGAACAAACCCTCGACATAGTTGCGACGGTAAAATTCCATAAACAGGCTGGCCAATTCTTCCGGGGCGAAGCTGGTGCGCGGCACGTCACGGGCCGAACGGTTGGGACAATACAGGCAGTCCTTTTCGCACTGGTTGCTGAGCAATACTTTAAACAGCGACACACAACGCCCGTCCGGCGTAAATGAGTGACAGACGCCGCTGGGAGCAGTCCGGCCGATCTCGGCGTTCTGGAATCGTTTCGGCGTCGCCGAAGATGAGGCGCAGACATCGTATTTGGCGCTTTCGCCCAGCAGGGCAAGTTTGGCGAGTTTATCCATGGTGGAGCCCTCCCGTTGCACTGTTTGTTCAGCCTCATTATATAAAACCTCTGGCAAAATATCAAACATATGTTCTAATTAGCAGGAGAACGGGCAAAAATGGAGAATCTATTGAAAGCGAATTTGATTTGAAGTCGGAAAACGGGAGGAACAACGTGCACCAGGATTATATGAAGAAACTCAATCCCTGCCAGGCAGAGGCAGTTACCCATATCAACGGTCCCTTGCTGGTGGTGGCGGGCGCCGGGTCAGGCAAGACCAGCGTGCTGACCAGCCGGATCGCTTATCTGATCGAACAGGGAGTCAAGCCGTGGGAGATCCTGGCCATCACCTTCACCAACAAAGCCGCGGCGGAGATGAAGCAGCGGGTGCAAAAGCTGGTCGGGCCGGTGGCGGCCCACATATGGCTGAGTACCTTTCACTCTTTTTGCGCCCGGTTCCTGCGGATGGAAGTCGACGTGACCGGTTGGTACAGCCGGCATTTCACGATTTATGACGAAGCGGACATCAAGCTGTTGGTCCGTCAGTGCCTGAAAGAACTGGACCTGCCGGAGCGTCAGTTTTCTGCCGGCAGTGTGATCGGGACCATTTCCAACGCCAAGAATCAACTGCTCACACCAGAGCGGTTTTCCGCCCAGGCCGACAATTACTACCAGCAGCGGGTGGCTTCCGTGTACAGTCTGTACCAGCAGAAGCTGCTGGCGAACAATGCGATGGATTTTGATGATTTGATGAATGTGACGGTGCGTTTGCTGGAAGAGTTTCCGGCGGTGCGGGAAAAATACCAGCAGCGGTTTCGCTATATCCTGGTCGATGAATATCAGGACACCAACCACACGCAATACACGCTGACCCGGATGCTGGCGGCAAAGCATCGCAACCTCTGCGTGGTCGGCGATGCGGACCAAAGTATTTACGGCTGGCGCGGCGCCGATATCAGCAACATCCTTGATTTTGAAAAAGACTATCCGGAAGCTTCTGTAATCAAACTGGAGCAGAATTACCGCTCGACCCAGGTGATCCTCGATGCGGCCAATGCCCTGATCGACAACAATACCGGCCGCAAACCGAAAACGATGTGGACGGAAAATCCGGCCGGCGATTCGCTGGTGCTGCATGTGGCCGGCGACCAGCATGATGAGGGACGCTTTATCGTCGAGCAGATCGAGCGGCTGCATCTGTCGCAGCGTCAGCCTTATGGCGGCATGGCGGTACTGTACCGGACCAATGCCCAGTCACGGGCGGTGGAGGAAGCGTTCCTGAAACAGGGCGTTCCCTATACGATCGTCGGCGGGGTAAAGTTCTATGACCGCAAGGAAATCAAGGACATGCTGGCCTACCTGCGTCTGATCCAGAATCCGGCCGATTCGGTCAGTTTCCGGCGGATCGTCAATGTTCCCCGGCGCGGCGTCGGTGATACGTCGCTGGGCTATTTGCAGACTGCGGCGGATCAGGCCGGGCTTTCCCTGTTTGAAATGGCCAAGCGAATTCACACCGTGACGACGATTGGCGCCAAAGCCAAAGGTGCGTTGGCCGAGTTGGTGCGGCTGATGGAGCGGCTGCGGGAAGCGGCCGGCAAGGAATCGGTCGCCGACCTGATTACCCGCGTGATGAAAGAATCGGGATACCTGGCCGAATTGGAGCAGGAGGGGACGCCGGAAGCACAGAGCCGGGTGGAAAACCTGCAGGAACTCTTGACTGTGGCCCGGGAATTTATTACTGAAAGCGATGAGGAAGATTCGCTGGAAGCTTTTTTGAATCATGTGGCCCTGGTGGCGGACATCGACACGGCGGAGCTGGAAACCGACCGGGTGACGTTGATGACCTTGCACTCGGCCAAAGGGCTGGAGTTTCCCACCGTGTTTCTGATCGGCATGGAAGAAGGGCTGCTGCCCCATGTGCGTACACTCTCCAACATGGAAGAAATGGAAGAAGAACGCCGCCTCTGTTATGTGGGGATTACCCGGGCCCAGCGCAACGTGTTTCTGACCCGGGCGCAGAGCCGGATGATCTACGGCGAAGTGCAGGTTAACCGCCCATCGCGTTTTTTGGGCGAAATTCCGGAGGCGTTGCTGGAAACCAAGAAAAAAAATCAGCCGGCGCAAGTGCAGCCAAGCCAACGGCTCATGTTCGGCTCGGCGGCCGGTCCTGTGCAAAAGCCATTGGGGACATCAACCGGCCAGCATGCTCCACTGAAACAGTCCTCATTGCTGCGCCCGGTGGCTCCGGTCAAATCGACTCCGGCGCCTGCTGCCGCGGCAACATCCGTCGCATGGAAAGCCGGCGACAAGGCAATGCATGGCAAATGGGGCGTCGGTACGGTAGTGGCCGTCAAAGGCAGCGGCGAGAATCAGGAAGTCCAGATCGCTTTCCCCGAAC
>CAYLSL010000065.1:0-11018 GCA_964386615.1 uncultured Veillonellaceae bacterium | reverse complement strand
AGGATGCGATCGGTCGCAACGATGCCTGCCCCTGCGGCAGCGGCAAGAAGTATAAAAAGTGCTGCGGCACTAAGTAACAGGATTATTATAGAACTTTATAGGAGTGAAGCTTAATTGTTGCTGTCTGAATGGAAAGGCCCGATCGAACAGCTGGGCCAACAGGTGGAAGACCTCCGGAGGTCTCTTTGACGTAGCCGAAAAAGAAATCCAGATCGCCCGTCTGGAACGGGTGACCGAGTCGCATGATCTGTGGGAAGACCCCGACGCGGCGCAGAAAGTGATGCGCGACCTGAACGCGCTGCGGGGGCCGGTGGAACAATATAATGACCTGAAAAAGCGTCACGATGACATCGCGGCGCTATGGGACCTGGGCATGGAAGAAAATGACGACAGTGTCCTGCCCGAACTGGAAGCGATGGCCGGTGAACTGGAACATGACATTGAGCAGTTGCAGCTGTCACTGATGCTGTCGGGCGAATATGACGCAAACAATGCGATTCTGACCTTGCACGCCGGCGCCGGCGGCACCGAAGCCCAGGACTGGGCCCAGATGCTGCTAAGAATGTATGTGCGTTACGCGGAACGCAACCGTTATAAAGTGGAGACGCTGGACTTCCAGGACGGTGATGAAGCCGGCGTCAAGAGCGCCACGCTGATGATCAGCGGACGCAATGCCTATGGCTATTTGAAGTCGGAAAAAGGCGTGCACCGCCTGGTGCGGATTTCGCCGTTCGACTCCAATGCCCGCCGCCACACTTCGTTTGCCGCGATTGATGTCATGCCGGAAATTGACGACAACGTTGCGATCGAAATCCGGGCGGAAGATCTGAAGGTGGACACCTTCCGCGCCGGCGGCGCCGGTGGTCAGCATATCAACAAGACCGATTCGGCGGTGCGGATGACCCATCTGCCGACTGGCGTGATTGTCCAGTGCCAGAGCGAACGGTCGCAGATTCAGAACCGCGAACAATGCATGCGGATGCTGCGGTCGCGGTTGTTTGAGCTGGAACGGGAACGGCAGGCGGCGGAAAAGGCCGAACTGGCCGGTGATTACCAGAAAATCGAATGGGGCAGCCAGATCCGCTCTTATGTATTCCATCCCTACAGCATGGTCAAAGACCACCGTACCAGTTATGAAGTCGGCAATGTGCAGGCTGTGATGGATGGCGATCTTGACGGTTTTATCGAAGCGTATCTGAAAAGCAAGGCCGGTGTTTAACCGTCCCTGTTGTCGGGAGGAGTATTTTTGCCAAGCAAACGAGTGATGGTGATCGGTTTTTTAGCCGCAGTACTCATTTTTAGCGAAGTGATTGCACCGTTTGCGATCTCTTTGTGGCTGGACAGGGCGTTGGTGCGGGTGATGCCGGCAAAACAGCATACGGTATCGGCCCGCTCATTTCCCGGTCTGCTGCTCTGGCTGGGACGCTTTGACAATGTGAGCGCCATATCGGAAACGGCCAGCATTGACGGGTTGAAAATTCAGGAAGCAAAGGTGACGATCGGCGATGCCCGCCTCAATATGAGCGAGCTGATTGCCAAAAACCGGATTACGGTGGAGCAGGTCCGCGATTTACAGATTGTGTTGAGAGTCAACGAAAAAGATCTGGCAGAATACCTGGGCAGTAAAGTCAAAGAAGTAAAAAATCCGAGCGTAAAGATTTTGGCCGATAAAATTCAGATCCGCAGTGAAGTGGACCTGGGATTGTTGAAATTTGCCGTAGGTGTAGACGGTCGTCTGGTCGGCGATGCAACTTCCATCCGGTTTCGCAGTGACCGCCTGGAAATCAAAGATACCGGCGGAATCAATTTTGGGGCGCTGTTTGGCGAGATTCCCCTGCTGGACCTGACCAAACTGCCGTTTAAAGCCGGTGTGCGCAAGATCGTCATGGAGCCGGGAACAGTCACGATTTACGCCGACAATCACTAAGTATTCTGCAGGATAAGGTGGAATGAAGCTTGCTCGTTTTTCGTTATAATCGAATCCTGATTGCGTTGATTGTTATAGGGCTGATAGCGGCATCTTTCGTCGCCTGGCAGCGTCATGTCATTGAACGGGCCAATACCCAGGTTGAGTTGGTGTCGGATTATGACGAGATCGTCGAAATGGCGCGGATTGATGGAATTCCGCTGCAATCCGCATTTCGCCAGTTGAAGGCCGCTGGACTGACTTCGCTGGCCATTTATGAAACGAGCCTGGAAAAGCTGGCTGCCAGCGGGGTTGTTACCGCAGTATCAACGACCAATATGTTGCATAGCTATCATGCCGGAACCCTGACCAACTGGTGGTGGCGCAACGAGGTCGAGACCGGCCGGCTGGCTGCAGGGCAAGTTTATGTGATGGACCGTGAAACGGACCGTTTCGCGGAAGTACATAGTGATCTTGAGCGGCGGGTTGGCAAGCATCGGGTTCGTTACTTCAAAGAAGGCAGCCGCCGTTTCCTGATCGTTGATGCGCCGTTTGAGTCATTGATATACTGGAACCTGGGACTGCCGACCGCCGAAATGCAGACAGCGGCAGCCAACGGTTTTCTTGTGCTGGCCCGGCCGACCAATTATGCAAAAGTCAAACCGGATGATGTGAAGGAAGTTTTTGAGCGGATCGATTCGATTGGTCCGGCAGTTTCCGGTTTATACTTTGTCGGCGAAGAAGTGTTGGGATTTCCCGACCAACTGCCGCTGGTTGCCGCAGAAATGAAAAAACGCGGTATCACACTGGGGATGCTGGAGCATTATACCCAACTGCAGTTCAAAAATCAGGACGGCATGTTTGCACTCGGCGAATTGTCCGGTTATTCTGTGGCCAGGCTGCATCAGCTGCTGAAGGTG
This sequence comes from uncultured Veillonellaceae bacterium, assembly GCA_964386615.1. GTDB lineage: Bacteria > Bacillota > Negativicutes > UBA1444 > UBA1444 > UBA1444. The sequence continues at coordinate 8,192 of CAYLSL010000065.1, read as the reverse complement.
GAGCAGCCCAAACTGTCGGTCGCGGAAGCGATTCACCGCCAGGTGCTGGGCAGCCGCGAACGCAATATCCGTATCCAGTATCTGAAGGCGTATCAGCGTCCGCTGCCGGGAAAAAACCTGACCGAAACCCATGTGGAGTATGTCGCCGGGGTAAAAAACGGACTCGACTCCTATGGTGTGCCGACCGGACCGGCCACGACATTCCCGCCTTATCGGCCGAATCCGCTGCTGCTGCTCGTGATGACGATTGGTACGGTGGCTGCCGGCGTTTTATTGATGAGTGTTACGGTGCCGATTCCCCGGCGGGTGCAATATGGTTTGCTGATCCTGATTTCAGCCGGACTGGGCTTGCCGCTGCTGTTCGGACCAGCCACGCTGGCGCGCCAGATCACGGCATTTGGCAGTGCGATACTATTCCCGGTACTGGCGATGACCTGGCAGATGGACCGCTGGCGGGCAACAGCGCCGCGTGGCGGGGCTTCGCTGTGGCGAATCATGCTGGACGGGACGATCGGCGTTTGTCGCACTTTTGTCATGGCGATGGTGGGCGGGATTTATCTGGCTGCCTTATTGGCCGACACCCGCTTCCTGCTGGAGATGGATATTTTCCGCGGTGTTAAACTGACTTTTGTTTTGCCGCTACTGCTGATCAGTATCGTATACCTGACTCGGTTCAGCCTGTTTTCCGGCGTCGATGCCGATGACTCCAGGCATCTCTGGGCGCGATTGCTGCATGTGCTCGATTATCCGGCCTATATCAAGACGTTGCTCGGTTTTGGCGTGGCTGCGGCCATCATTTACGTTTTTGTCGGTCGTTCCGGCCATTCGGCCGGCGTGCCGGTACCGGAGATCGAAATCAAACTGCGCCGGTTTCTGGAAGTCACTCTGTATGCCCGGCCACGGGAAAAAGAATTTCTGATTGGTCACCCGGCCTTCTTTGTGGCAGTGATGGCCCTGTATCGCAACTGGCCGCGACTCCTTCATTTCGCGTTTGTTCTGGCTGCGACGATTGCTCAGGGGTCGCTGGTGGAAACATTTGCCCACATGCGCACGCCAGTCTATATGTCTTTGGCCCGCGGCGTTGATGGACTGTTTCTGGGGATTGCGCTCGGTCTGCTGGCGGTGGTCGGATTCCACTGGCTGCAGTCGTTAACCTTCCTGTTGCGAAGGAGACTGCCGGCGGATGAGTAAATTGGTGATCTCTGGTTACTATGGATTCGGCAATGCCGGCGATGAAGCGATGTTATCAGCAATGGTGGAAGCGCTCCGCGCGCTGGAACCAACGCTCACGATCACGGTAATTTCCGGCAATCCGGCCGATACCCGCCGCAGATACAATGTTTGCGCCGTGCACCGGTTGAATCTGTGGGGAATTGCGCAGGCGGTCCGTAAGGCTGACTTGCTGGTCAGCGGCGGCGGCAGTCTGTTGCAGGATGTGACCAGTGGGCGCAGCATTTTCTACTATCTGGGTGTGTTGCAACTGGCCTGCCTGCTGGGTTGTCCGATCATGCTGTATGCGCAGGGGATCGGTCCGATCCGCAGTAGTGTGGCCCGCTCATTTATGCGCCATATCGGCAACCGGATCGTTGCCGGAACGGTTCGCGACGAAGGGTCGCTAGCCGAATTGGCGGGACTCGGCGTTGCGCTGCATAAGGTGACGGTAACGGCCGATCCGGTATTGGCTTTGTCACCGGTTCCGCTCGACGCTGGACAGGCAATCTTGTCGCAGTTCGGGCTGCAGGGAGAGGGTCCGTTGATTGGTTTTGCCGTCAGGGAATGGCAGGGACGGGAGCATTTCAAAAATGTTTTCGCCGCCGTGGCAGACCGGCTGGTTGCTGAACTCAGTGCGCGGATTGTGTTTTTGCCGATGCAATGCCCGGACGATCTGCAGGCGGCCCGTTTGGTAGCAGGGCGGATGCAGCAGGAGCATGCGCTAATTGGCACCAAATGCGACACACAGGAGTTATTGTCGATTGTCGGCAATCTTGACCTGCTGGTGGGAGTTCGGTTGCACGCGCTGATATTTGCGGCTGTGATGGAAACCCCTTTTCTCGGAGTTTCCTATGACCCCAAGATTGACCGGTTTCTGGAAACCCTGGGTGAAAAACCGGTGGGGACGCTCGATTCACTGACCGAAGAAAACCTGTTGGGCCGCATACAGCAAATTCTGGCAAAAACTCCAGCGGATGAAGCGCGTCGGCAGCGGGTCGGCGAATTGCGCAAACAGGCTTTGTACAATGCGGAACGCGCCATCGGGCTGCTCAGAAAAAAGGGTTAATTGATCTTCTGGCGAATAAAAATAAAGTTAAGCAAACAATTTGCGGGAGTGATATATCACTTTGATCCAATTAAACGAAGTCACTAAAATTTTTGATGATGGATTTGTCGCTTTGTCCAATGTAACCCTGAAGATTGACAAAGGCGAATTTGCTTTTGTTGTCGGCCCCAGCGGAGCGGGGAAATCAACGCTGATCAAACTGTTGTTTCGTGAACAGTTGATTACTGCAGGGGAAATCATTGTCAACGGACGGAACCTGACAGAGCTTACGCCGCAGGAAATCCCCTATTTTCGCCGTTCCCTCGGCATCGTGTTTCAGGATTTCCGTTTGCTGCCGGATAAGAATTGTTATGAGAACGTGGCATTTGCCATGCGCGTGATTGAGGCTTCCCGTCGTGATATTCAGCGCCGGGTCAAACATGTGCTGGATTTGGTCGGCCTGTTGCCGAAAGCGAAAATCTATCCGGCCCAGCTGTCGGGTGGCGAGCAGCAACGGGTGGCGATTGCCCGGGCGATTGTCAATAATCCGGCGGTTTTGATTGCCGACGAACCGACCGGGAACCTGGATCCGGAAACCACCTGGGAAACGATGAAGATCTTTGAGCGGATCAATCAGAGCGGCACCACCATTTTGATGGTGACGCATGATAAGCCGATTGTCGATCAGATGATGAAACGTGTCATTGCACTGGAAAATGGCCGGATTACCCGTGACGAGTCCAAGGGAGCCTATGGTTATGAAGATTAGCACAGCGGAGTACTTTATCACCGAATCCGTCAATTCGATTCGCCGCAATGGATTGATGAGCCTGGCATCCTTGATGACCGTTGCCTTGTCACTGCTCATTCTCGGCGTGTTTATCATCTTGGTCATGAACCTGAACCATATGGCCTCGGTCGTCGAATCGCAGGTACAGGTCACGGTATATCTGCAGGATACATTGAAAGAACTGGACATCCGTGAAACAGGTACCCGGATCACCAAATTGCCGGGCGTTACCCGCGTTACCTTCATTGCGAAGGAAGAGGCGATGAACCGTTTCAAACAGCGCCTCGGCGAGCAGCAGGGGTTGCTGGCGGAACTGGGGGAAGCCAATCCATTGCCCAATTCGTTCGAAGTCAAGGTGGACCGACCGGATCGGGTCAAACCGATCGCTTTGGCGATATCTCAGTTTAAAGGGGTCGAGGCGGCCCGTTACGGACAGGAAGTCGTGGAGCAGCTGTTCAGCCTGACCCGGATGGTGCGGATTTTTGGCATGGTGTTGATCTTGTTCCTTGGGTTGGCGGCATTGTTTATCATCGTGAACACGATTCGGTTGACCGTGTTTGCCAGACGCCGCGAAATTGGCATTATGAAGTATGTGGGAGCCACTGACTGGTTTATCCGCTGGCCGTTCATCATCGAAGGGGTTTTGCTCGGATTTTTGGGCGCCTGCATCGCGATCTTGCCGCTGACTCAGTTTTATAGCATGCTGACCGGCCAGGTTTATGAATCACTGGCATTTCTGCCGTTATTGCCCAAGTATCCGTTCATGGGTTATGTGAATATATTTCTGCTGTGTGCCGGTGTCGCCATCGGCGCTTTGGGCAGTGTGATTTCGGTGAAGAAGTTCCTTAAAGTATAAAAATCGGGGGTGCGGAATGCAGGGAAACCGTAAGGGATATCGTTTCCTTTCAGCGATTCTCGTGCTGTTGTTTACGGCTTTGGTTGTGACGCCGGTTTTGGCGGATGAACTGGAGGAGAAGCAGCAACAGCTTACCAATATTCAGCAACAGATCGAGGCTCAACAACGCAAGGCTGAGCAGGCCCGGCGCAAGGAGCAGACGATTGCCGGCCAGTTGCGGGCGATCCAGGAGGAACTGGATACAGCCGAAGCTGAGTATGAAGCAGTGAACGACCAACTGGAAAATACGGAACTGCATATCAAGTCCAATGTTGAGCTTTCGAATCGGCTGACGAAAAAACTGGAGGCGCAGACCAAAACCTTGCACCGCCGGATCCGTGATATCTACAAGAACGGGCAGATCAACTACCTGGATGTATTGCTCGGCGCCAAGGATTTCAATGATTTTGTCAGTCGGATGGATATTCTGAAAAAAATCCTCGCTTATGACAATGCGCTGATTCAGGGAACCAAAGTCGACCGGGAAGCCTTGCGCAAGGCCAAGGAACAACTGGAACTTGACCGGGCTAAAATCGTGGAATTGCGTAAACTGGCCGCAGCAAAACGGGAACAGGTGGCTGCCAGAAGGCAGGAACGGCGCGGCGTGCTGAATGCCGCGACCTATGAACGGGAAACTGCAGAGCAGGCATATCGTGAACTCATCGAAACCTCGCGGCAAATTGAACAGATGATCAAACGGATTCAATCCGGCGACAAAAATGTCGGCGGCAGTACCGGCACAATGACCTGGCCGGCGGAGGGAGAGATCACCTCGCCCTTTGGTTGGCGGGTGCATCCGATTTTTGGCACCCAGCGCCTGCATACCGGGATTGATATCGGCGCTGATTATGGCGATGCCATCCGGGCCGCCGATGGCGGCGTAGTCATCCACTCCGACTGGATGGGCGGCTATGGCAATGCGGTGATCATCGACCACGGCAATGGCATATCCACCTTGTATGCGCACAACTCGCAACTGTTGGTCAGCGAAGGCCAGACGGTAGCCAAAGGACAAACCGTTGCGCGGTGCGGCTCAACCGGTTATTCCACCGGACCCCATCTGCATTTCGAAGTGCGGCAGAACGGGTCGCCGGTCAATCCGCTAAACTATCTGCCCTGACATAAAATGAGGTGTAAATTTTGAATAGTCGACGCAAACTGATTATCGGCGCTGTGGCGCTGGTTGTGGTGACCTTCCTGCTTACCGCCGGCGGCGCTTTGTATCTGTTCAGCCAGGTGGTGCCAGACACAACCGGGGCGGTAAAGTTGATGCGGGCAATGGATGTGGTGCGGACCCGCTATATCGAGCCGGTATCAACGGAAACATTGATGAATGGCGCCATTCAGGGCATGGTCAAATCCCTGAACGATCCGTATTCGATTTATATGGATGCCAAAATGTACCGCGATTTCCGGATGGAAACCGAGGGGTCGTTTAGTGGCGTCGGGATCGTGATCAGTGTGAAGGACAAGCAGCTGACCGTGGTTTCGCCGATTGAAGGAACTCCGGGGGAAAAGGCCGGCATCCGCAGCGGCGACCAGATCATAAAAATTGACGGGAAAGAAACCAAGGACATGGCGCTCGATGAGGCGGTAGGCAAGATCCGCGGCAAGGAAGGCACCGATGTGACGCTGACGCTGAGGCGTGCCGACAATGTGAAGGATTATAAACTGACACGGGCCAATATCGAAATCAAGACAGTTTCGAGCCGGATGTTGCCGGAAAAGATTGCGGTGATCCGACTTTCAATGTTTAATGAGAAAACCGCCGCCGAGTTTTACAAACAGTATGAAGCCATGGAAGCCCAGGGAATGAAGGCAACGATTCTTGACCTGCGCGACAATCCGGGTGGATTGCTCGATTCCAGCGTTAAAGTGTCCAACAAACTGGTGCCGAAGGGAACGGTCGTCTCTGTCGTCACGCGGGACGGACAGACCGAGGTCCATCGCTCCAACCTGGACAAAGTCAAATATCCGCTGGCAGTTTTGATCAACGGCGGCAGCGCCAGTGCTTCCGAAATTGTTGCCGGTGCGGTACAAGATACCGGTGCGGGAACCTTGATCGGCGTGAAGACCTTTGGCAAAGGCTCGGTGCAGTCGATTTTGAAATTGAGCAACGATACGGCGATAAAACTGACGATCGCCAAATATGCGACGCCGAAAGAACGATTTATCAATGGTATCGGCATCGAACCGGACATAAAGGTGGAGAATCCGGAGCCGAAAGCCGAGGCAAACCGCACCGGGCGCCTGCCGATTACCGGCAATAATGGACAACCGCCCAGTGCTGACCAGCCGGCCGACCTGCAAATGGAGGCGGCAATTCATCTGCTTAAAGGAAAAATATAATGCCGGTACCTTGGTTTGATTTACTGCAACTGTTGGTGCTGACGATGATTTCTGTGCTGGTAGAGCCTTTGTTTTGGGCTGTAATGGCGTTGGTGACACATCAGTACTGGCAGATGCAGCGCAGCCAGGTGTCGATGTTCGGCGTGGCGGGAACCCCAATCAGTCGGCAGGTGAAGTGGGCGCTGTTTTATGGTACGGTCGGCGGCTTGCTGGGCAGCGTTGTACTGACTCTGGTTGGCGTCAACATTGAACGAATGGGTTTTCAGTATATTTGGCCGCTGGCGATCTTCCTCGCGTTGATCAACCTGCGGTTTTTGTGTTTTGCCTATGCCGGCGGGATTGTCGCGATCGCCAATGCGCTGTTCGGCTGGCCCAATGTTGATGTGCCGCAGGTTCTGGCCCTGGTGGCGGCCCTGCACGTGACCGAGAGCGTACTGATCGCAATCAGCGGACGGTATGGCGCGACGCCGGTCATTATCAAGCACGGCGATCGTTTGGTCGGCGGCTTCAACCTGCAGAATTTCTGGCCGCTGCCGCTGGTTGTGCTGGCGACGGTCGCGATGCAAAGCGGCGCTTTGCCGGAAGGGGTCTTTCATACGCCGGACTGGTGGCCGTTGTTGCCGCTTGGCATCGAACCGCCGGCTGGCTCTGAATGGGTCTATGTGATGATGCCGGTGGTCGCTGCGCTCGGTTATGCAGATGTGGCAATTTCCAGCACTCCTGAACAACGCCGGCGGCACTCGGCGATTTCGCTGGCCCTGTATAGCCTCAGCCTGCTGGCGATGGCGCTGCTGGCGGCCAAGTTTGCCTGGCTCAAGTTGCCGGCGGCATTATTGTCGCCACTGGGACATGAGTATCTGGTGCGGCGTGACAGCCGAATGGAGTTGGCTGGCAAGCCACGCTATGTTCCGCCGGAAACAGGAGTCATGGTTTTGGATACGATTGAGGGCGGGATTGCCCGACAAATGGGGCTGCGGACCGGTGATGTCGTGCTTGACCTTTCCGGCATGCCGACTGACCGTGGTGGTGCGCTGGCCCATGCGATTGATTGGGCGCCGCCATTGTTTGAATTGAAAGTGTTGCGGGATGGGCAGGAGATGCTGTTGTCTGGACGATTTCCGCCGGGATTACGGCAACTGGGAATTATTCTGGTGCCGGAGGGACATGAGACTTATTATGTGACGATGCAGAGCGGCTCGGATGGTCCGCTGGTGCGCCTGATCCGACGTGTTGGACGCTATTTGAGGAGAGAAAAGTAATGCCCGAATTTCATGTGGAGGCGCCATTTGTACCGCTAGGTGACCAGCCGGAAGCGATTGCCAAACTGACGGAAGGAATCAAGCGGGGCGACCGGGCCCAGGTGCTGCTGGGCGCGACTGGCACCGGCAAGACGTTTACCATGGCCAAAGTGATCGAAGCGGTGCAAAAACCGACCTTGGTTATCGCTCATAATAAAACACTCGCTGCCCAGCTGGCCAGCGAGTTTAAGGAGTTTTTTCCGCAAAATGCGGTGGAATACTTTGTCAGCTACTATGATTATTATCAACCGGAAGCGTATGTAGCGGCTTCCGATACTTACATCGAGAAGGACTCGTCAATTAACGACGAAATTGACAAGCTGCGTCACTCGGCGACCAGTTCCTTGTTCGAACGACGCGATGTGATTATCGTGGCCAGCGTGTCCTGCATCTATGGCCTGGGTTCGCCGGATGAGTACCGGGGTATGGTGTTGTCGCTGCGGCAGGGACAGATCCGCGAGCGCGATGATATTCTGCGCAAACTGATCGAGATCCAGTACGACCGCAATGATGTGGCTTTCACCCGCGGCAAGTTCCGTGTACGCGGTGACGTGATCGAGGTGTATCCGGCCGGCGCCAATGAAAAGGTGATCCGGATTTCTT
>CAYLSL010000064.1:9637-11121 GCA_964386615.1 uncultured Veillonellaceae bacterium | reverse complement strand
CGCTCAGAAATCAAGCAGATGGCGGAAGAACTCACCGGGGTAAAAAACTATGTCGAAGCACTGCGCTCGCAAACGCACGATTTTATGAATAAGCTCCATGTCATTATGGGAATGGTTCGGCTCAAGTGTTACGACGAACTCATGGAATACATCGCCAGGATATCTTCCGAGCAGGAAGAGGAAACGGATTTTGTCGCCCAACGCATCAAGGACCCGGTTTTGGCCGGATTCTGGATCGGCAAACTCAGCCGGGCCCGCGAACTGGGGGTATACCTGCGTCTCCACCCCGACTCGTTCGTCCCCAACTTGGACAACATTGATTTCACAAATGATCTGGTAACCTTGATTGGCAATCTGGTCGATAACGCAATGGAGGCGCTGCAGGAGTCCCCGCGCAAACAGGTTCAACTCAGCCTGACTCATAGCGACAGTCAACTTTTTATTGAAGTTCAGGATAGCGGCGCTGGTATTCCGTACGATTTGCAGGAAACAATTTTCGAAAAAGGATTTTCCACCAAGTCAAACAACCGCGGTTTCGGCCTCGCTTTGGTCAAAAAAGTGCTTGAGCGTCGCAACGGGTTGATCAAACTGGATTCAAACCCGGTGCATGGCACTAATTTCACCGTTACAATTCCATATAAAGAATAACGAGGTGGAGAGAACTATGACCCGAATCTTGATCGTTGAAGATGACCCGATGGTGGCAAGTCTGAACAGCCGTTTAATTCAGACCATGGCCGATTTTGAAGTCGCCGGAATTGCCTGCGATGCCAAAGAAGCCCTCGGGTTGCTGGAAAAAGGCAATATCGATCTCATCTTGCTGGATATATACATGCCAGGTATGAATGGGCTGGAAATGCTGGCAAAAATTCGCGAATTGCATTATCCTGTCGATGTCCTCGTTGTCTCTGCTGCCAGAGACAGCCATAGCATTCAGTCTGCACTCCGCAACGGTGCTGTTGACTATCTGATCAAACCTTTTGATTTTGAACGACTAAGGCACGCCCTGCACGCCTACAGTAATCGGGCGAATCTGCTTCATAGCCACGATAAGTTGACACAGCAGGACCTAGACAGCCGCATTCTTAGCAAAGAACATGCTGAAATCGAGGCCGGCCAATTGCCCAAAGGGCTGGACCGCCACACGCTGGCCATGATCAGTTCTTGTCTGCAAGAAATCAACGAACCTTTCACTACCGATGAATTATCGCGTCAAGTTGGCATTTCGCGGGTAAGTGTCCGCAAGTATCTGGATTATTTTTGCGATATCGGCCACCTTGAAAAAGAAGCTTCTTACGGTGCCGTAGGCCGCCCTGTATTTCGTTACAGCAAATGCTGATTACATTAGTTTTGTAAATATAAATAACTTAAATACTATATATAGCTTCAATAACTTACATTCTTTCGCCTTCGGTTGTATTCTGATTATGAAATATACTACCGATGGGAAAGGAGGTTTCAGCGATGGCTGAAATGAAAACACC
>CAYLSL010000064.1:0-9537 GCA_964386615.1 uncultured Veillonellaceae bacterium | reverse complement strand
GAAATATACTACCGATGGGAAAGGAGGTTTCAGCGATGGCTGAAATGAAAACACCGCCCGCCGATGCCATGAAACTTAAAACGGCCGATATTATATTTGGCATCATCGTTTTAGTTGCACTTGCCGGTCTCGCCTTTTACATGAAGTAATTTACCAGCTTGTTAAACTACTGACCGATTCATCAGATGGGTCTTGCGCAATAATAGCGGTAAGGCCCGTTTTTTATTGCCGCAAGCGATATTTTTAGAAAATTCATTGACGCTATAATTTTATTCTGCTATAGTAATTATTGCGCACTACTATACTTTTCGTGCGCCCCTGCCCAATATTCGTTCCCGCGACCCGTGCCCATTCCCCTCTTCTCGTTTGCCTGCCGGAGAGGTCGAAAAGCCACGCTGTCCCGAGTCCGCTGAGCAGGAAGACAGAGGAGGATTATCCATGTTTGAAGACAAAGTCCTGAAATGTAGAGATTGCGGCGTAGACTTCGAATTCACCGCGCGTGAGCAAGAGTTCTATGCTGAAAAAGGCTTCCAAAACGAGCCGGGCCGTTGCCCAACCTGCCGCTCCGCTCGTAAACAACGCGGCAACTTTGGCGGCGGAAACAGCCAAGGCGGCGAGCGCCAAATGCATCCTGCAGTCTGCGCCGAGTGCGGCTGCGAAACCCAAGTCCCGTTTGCTCCGCGTAGCGACCGTCCGGTATATTGCCGGGACTGCTTCCAAAAGACTCGCGGCTTCGGTCGATAAGTCTTAACCCAGCGAGGCACGTCGCGGACGCAGGCTCCGTCAGTCCATCCGCTGTATAGCAAAGGCCGTCCCCTTCAGGGACGGCCTTTTTTTCTTTATTTATAGCTGTGCAGGCCTGGCAACAAATAGGTTACGCCAAACAGAGTAAACATCACCGCAACAAAACCGACTGCCGAAAACCAGGCCGTTGCCTGACCTGTCCAGCCAAGCCGGCTGCGTCCGTGCAGATATACGAGATAAACCAGCCAGGTAATCAGCGCCCAGATTTCTTTCGGATCCCAGCCCCACCAGCGGCCCCATGTTTCCTCGGCCCACACGGCGCCGGTCACCATCAGCACCGACAGAAAGAAAAATCCGAACAGGATCAGTCCGTGGACATATCGTTCCAGTTCAGCCAGCGATGGCACTCGCCAGTACTTCGCCATCCAGTCGGCAGGATCGGTTGATAGCTGTTCCTCCGCGCGGGTCAGCATTACAACAGCAAGCACGGCAGAAACCGCTAATGCACCGTAGGCCAAGACACCCGAAGCCACATGCGACTGTAGCCAGCCGCTGCGCAACGCCGGCATCAATGGCCGGATATCCCGCGGCATCATTGCGGCGATCCCCACCAGAAGCGTCGCCAATGACATTGCCAGCGGCGCTGTCGCCAACAGGCGAAACCGGATCGCACACCATAGAAACACCAGTGTTGTGACCCAGGCGAAAACCAGGGTGAATTCATAGAGGTTACTGAACGGCAGCCGCCCGGCGGCAATCCCGCGCACCAAGAGCAGCCCGCTGTGCAGGGAAAAAGCCACGCCAAGCAGCAATAACCCGGCTGCAACCAACCGGTTGTTGCAAATCCAGTAGCGGAGCGAGAAGCTGACTGTGGCAGCGGCATAAACAACAAATACGAATAACAGCAGCATTGCTTCCCAATGAATCATTTGCTTTTAATCCCTCCCAGCGGCACATACCGGAGCATTAGTCCGAGCAACGCCAGCGTCAGTCCGCCAAAAATCCCTGTCACACCGGGGTCTTGCTTTACCTGCAGACCAGAATAACGACGCAGCCGGTCAAAACGAATTTCCACTTTCGCATCCTTGACCGAGGCGCCCTGCGTGACAACAGCCGTTTGCCGCGCCCCTGATTCCTTCACTAAAACAAATGCGACTTCCGGCGCACGGTGGGAATGTTTGTCCGGGTCCGCGACAAGCACGGCTCGCAGTCGGTCTTTGTCCGGGCCAAGCTGCTCAAGCCATCCGCCATTGGCCAGCGAGAACGGTTCGGCTTTACCATCCGGCAATTGCCGCATCGAGCCTTCAATCAGCCAACCATAACTCATTTGAAATACTTTCGCCCCCTCATGACTGAGCGGGTTGTTCACTTCCAGACTGCCGCGCCTGAGTTCCTGACCGGCCCTGGTCAAGACCACATCGCTGCGGTATTGCCGCACGGCATGGCTATCCGGATAGTAATCGATTGAAAATCGTTCCAGCTGAAGATCGAAGGGAACTCCCTGCTGGGTCAGCGACAGGGTTTTCCCTTCGGGAACCTCCACCATCACACTGCGCCCCCACCAAAGACTGATTCCGGTGGAAATCAGGAAAACCAGCAGCCCCACATGCATCAACACAGATCCGATCACCCAGGTTTTTACGCCGCCGCGCAGCAATAAAAGGCGTTTGCCGGTACAAACCGCCAACTGGACGAACAACAGCAGCCCCAACAACAAGAACCCCTTGGTCCGGTAAATATCATCCAGGCCCAGCGTTAAAAAAATCCGTCCAAACGCTTCGCCAAAGCGGTCCAGATAAGCTTCCGGCGGCAGCCCCTGCGGCAATAGGCCGCCGAACATAACTGCCGCCAAAATCAGGCCAATTGTCAGGATTGCAGCAAACACGGCTCCCACCAGCCTCTCTCGTTGTCGCTTTACAGCGGTCATGAACATTAGTGCACCGCCAATACGGAACTATTCCTCCGATCGACGGCGCACCGATTTATCCATCAATTCTACAATAAAATCCTGATTCCCTCTTTTTATTCCTTGTCAACCGGTAGCCCGCACCCTTTCATTTTATCGCGGAATTCATCTTCATACTCTTCATAGGTATGCGTGTGAACTGGATAGTTCCAGGGATTGATATGGCGAACTTCACGCGAATTGGCCCGTTGGTTGCGGGTAGGACTGAGAAATACGCCGCCCATATGCATCAGCTTGCTAAAGGGGAACCAGGCCAGCAGCGCCGAAACCAGTGTCAGATGAACGAAAAACAGCGGACTGATGTTGGCAGGCAGCACAGGGTTCAGTGTAACCCAGCCCATCGTCATCGATTTGACCGCCACTACATCGGTCGGCCAGACATAGCGCAACAGGATCCCGCTAAGCGCAATCCCGGCAATCAGAAACAGCGGCACAAAATCAAGGCCATGCGAGATATAACGCACCTGCGGAATCACCACCCGGCGCAGATACAGGGCACCCACGCCAATCAGCAGCAAAAAACCCGACAGAAACAGCGGCTGCAGATCAAGCAGCAGGAAGCCGTCGATATGCTCGAGTCCCATGACCACTGACGGGGTCGGCACGAAGAAAAACCGCAGATGACGGATCACGACGAACAGGAAGGACCAATGAAACAATACGGCGAATAGCCAGAGCCATTTTTCAAACTGGTAGCCGATCCAGCCATTCGGGCCAATTTCTGCCTTTACATTGCGAAACAGCGACCGAAACAGGAAAATCTCGCCGGCCATCCGGCGGACAACACCAGCTGTATCCGAAGGGTTTCCCGTTTTATCCTGTTTGATCCAAGGCAGCGATTTCTGCTGGCCAACTGTAGTGGCAATACAGAACGGCGCCGGCGTCTGGGCCCAGCTCCAAACTTTTCGGACGAAACCGGCCAGAAATACAATGATGGCCACCAACGGCAGCAATATACCGAACATATACTGGAGGCCGGGCATGGCGCCTCCGATATAGCCGGCAGCAGCAATGGCCGCAACTGCAAAGAAAGCAATCAACATTTGCATCAGGCAAGCCCCCTTTCGGAGCGACGTTTGACGGTGACGAACAGGCTGTAGAGCAGGCTCAGCAAAAAAGCACCCAGCGCCCAGATGCCGAGAACAATCCCAAATTCAACAGCTGTCGGCCAATATTCGGTCACCCGGCCGAACGGATTCGTGATAAAACCGCCCACAGTAAAGGAGATTCCTTTTTCGATCGCCAGGGCCACAAAGGTAGAGGCACAGGCGATGGTCAACCACTTTTCATTCTGGCGGGTCACTGGATTGAGCAGCAGGATCAGCGCCAACAGGCACAGGGCGGCAAAAATCCAGGAAATCACGACAAAGGAATTGCCGCCATAGAGACCGACGAAAAAGTATTTCAGTGCGTACATGTGGCTGGGCACCTGACTGTAAAAAGCGGTGAAGAACTCGGCTACTATCATGAATACGGTAATTGACATCGCATAGGTGACGATAATCGACAGGCGGCGAATCGCCTCCTGACCGGCGTCAAAACCGGTGAAGCGGCGCAATGCCAGACTGATCAGAATCAAAAGCGCCGGCCCGGTGGCAAACGCAGAGGCGAGAAATTTCGGCGCGGTCAGGGCCGTCAGCCAGAAATCGCGGCCCGGTATGCCAGAGTAAATGAACGCGGTGACAGTATGGATGCTGAACGCCCAGGGGATTGCAATGTATATCAGCGGTTTCACCCATTCCGGCGCTTTGATCCCGGTATATTCAGCTTCAAGCACTTTCCAGCCGGTCAGCAGATTTAGAAAAAAGTAACCGTTAAGCACGACCATGTCCCAGAACAGAACCGAACCCGGCGACGGATACAGCATGATGTTCAGTAGTCGCGACGGCATCCCCAGATCCACCAGGATGAACAGGATGCACATGATGACTGCGGTGACCGCCAAAAATTCACCGACGACGGTGATACGGCCGAACACCTTGACATCATGCAGATAATAAGGCAGAACCACCATCACGGCCGAGGCGGCAACACCGACAAAGAAGGTGAATTGGCCGATATATAATCCCCACGATACGTCCCGGCTCATGCCGGTAACACCGAGGCCGGTTCCCAGCTGGATCGAGTAGCAGAAGCCGCCGACGCCGATCAGGAGCAGTAGCGCCGCCAACCAGGCCTTGAACCGGGAGCCGGTTTCATTCCATGCGTGTTCAAGCATTGCTGTTCTCCTCCTTTCAAACGATGTAGAAGACCTTCGGCCGGGTGCCGAGTTTGGTCTTCCGCTGTAAAGTCACATTCGACGCCAGCGCCTGTCTCACCGGCGAAGCAGGATCGCCCAGATCGCCGAACAGGATCGCTTTGGCAGGGCAAGCTTCCATACAGACAGGTAATTGCCCGACAGCCAGCCGTTCGTCACAGAAATTGCATTTCTCGACTACGCCGGGAGTACGGGTGGGATAGGCCTGATTCACTGACGGAATATGGGGCCGCGGGTCCTTGAAGTTGAAACTGCGGGCGCCATAGGGACAGGCCGCCATACAGAAACGGCAGCCGATACAACGGTGGTAATCCATCATCACCACCCCGTCAGGTCGCTTAAATGTAGCCTGCGTTGGGCATACCCGGACGCAGGAGGGGTTTTCACAATGGTTGCATAACACCGGATAGGGCCGTTTGGCATTGGCGTCATCCGGATACGAATGCGCTTCATAAGGAAAAGCCGAATTATATGACTCCTGCCAGATCCATTTCACATCCTGCTTCGGGTCCGGCATATTGGGAACATTATGTGCCTTGTGGCAGGCCTCCTGACAGATGCGGCAGCCCGGCGGGCAAAGTTTGGCATTGATCACCATCGCCCAGTTCTTGGCCTGCAGGGCTTTCGGATGCGGTTTGCCGGCGGCCCTCACCAGCAGCGTGCCCGCCGGGATGAGTCCGATGGCTGCAGCGCCAGTAGCTTTTAGCAGAGTCCGACGGCTAATGCTGAGTGGTTTTTTCATTTTCCGTCGCCTCCTTTCGGCTCCACATGGCAAGTCCAGCAGTTTGGCTTCTCAATCCCCACATAATCATGACAGGCATTGCAATATTGCGGTTGGCTGGCCAGGTTCTGCAGACTGATCGGGATTTCACGTCCGTCCTTGGTTACGTAGATGCGTTTGCCATCCCGCACCACCGAGTCCTTCCATTCCGCCAGCACCTGCTTGTGCCGTTCGCGGAACTCATCGATATTCTTTACCCCCAGTTTGTCGGCCAATTCCTGCATCGCTTTTTCATCCTGCAACAACGAAGGCGGTTGTGTTTTGGCGGGCGATTTGCCGAAGTTCATCAGCACCGGCACCGTGAACAATACTACGAACAGGATCAGCCCCAGGGCAACAAGACGGTTCTTATTCATTGCCATCCTCCTCCACGCCGGGCAGCTCCTCGAACCGCAAATTCTGCGTCCGTTTATTCTCGCCCTTCATGATCAGCGCGTTGCCGACCAGTTCGTGCACGCCGCAGACTGCAACCTTCGGAACCCAGTAATGCATCAGCGGCGGTAGTGTGGCCCGGTCGATCGCACAAACACAGGACAACATATTGACGCCAAATTTCTCATGCACGTAGCGCACGGCATTAGCCCGCGGCAGGCCGCCGCGCATTCGCATTTCCATATTTTCATCAGCGCCGAGACCACTGCCGCCGCCACAACAGAACGTATTTTCGCGGATTGTTTCTTCCGGCATCTCGACAAATTGATTACAAACCTTGTTCAGGATATAGCGCGGTTCTTCCAGCAGGCCCATGGCCCGCGACGGGTTGCAGGAATCGTGGAAGGTGACTTTCACCTTATCATTGCGTGATGGATCCAGTTTGATTTTTCCTTCATGAATCAGGTCTGCAGTAAATTCGGTGACATGAATCATGCTGGTGGACTTGGCATGTTCAAACCGGGTCCCGGTCAATGGATTGACCGGCGTCTCCAAAAAGTCGCCGGGTCCGTTCATTGTATCCATGAACTGGTGAATCACACGCCACATGTGGCCGCATTCGCCGCCCAAAATCCACTTCACGCCCAGCCGCCGGGCTTCGGCATAAATTTTGGCATTCAGCCGCTTGGCCATCTCCATTGAAGTGAAACTGCCAAAATTGCCGCCCTCGGAAGCATACGTGCTGAGAGTATAATCGATGCCGGTTTCATGGAACAGCATCAACTGCCCCATAAGTGAGTAGGTGCCGGGATCAGCAAAAATGTCGCCGGATGGCGGCACATAAAGAATTTCTGCTCCTTTGCGGTTAAAGGTCGGCTCAATCTTGATGCCGGTAATATCCTGGATATTTTCGACCAGAAAATCCATCGAGTCGACCAGGCCATGCGGCTGGATTCCCAGATGGTTTCCCTTCATGTAACAATTGGCGACCGGTGTAACGATCCAGTCAATGTTGCAGCCGATCAGATTCAACAGTTCGCGGCCAATCATTGTGATCTCAGCCGTATCGATGCCATAGGGGCAAAAAACGGAGCAGCGCCGGCATTCGGTACACTGATGGAAATAGTAGAACCATTCCTTGATCACGTCCTCGGTCAACTCTCTGGCGCCGGCAAAGCGGCCCAGCGTCTTGCCGGTTGCGGTAAAGTAATACAGATAGACGGACCGGAGCAGCTCGGCCCTGAGTACCGGCATATTGCGCGGATCGCCGGAACCCAGGTAGAAATGGCACTTGTCGGCGCAGGCGCCACAACGCACACAGGTTTCCATGAATACGCGAAAGGACCGATAGCGCTGCAAGCGTTCGCGCATGCCGTCCAGGATGATTTCTTTCCAGTTCGGCGGCAATTTCCAGTCGGCGTCTTCCGGTGACCATTTGCGGGGATTGGGCAGATCGACAGCGATCAGGCTCTCTGCTTTGCCGGGAAACAACCAGGTTCCCGGACGAAAGTCGACTGGCGTATCCATCCAGTGGGTTTGCGGCATGTTGTCATAGCCGGTGTTTTTGAGCAACTCCGCTGGTTTTGCTATTTTGGCCATCAGGCGTTCCCCCCTCTTTCTCTGGGCATAGAACCGGCTTCGAGTTGTTGGATGCGATTCCTCAGTTCATTAATTCGAAGCTGGGAAAGAGTTTCGCGGCATTCACACCAAATTTCGACCGACAATTCGGCCAGATCATCCAGCCGTGACAGCCATTGTTTCTTTTCGCTCACCGCGAGTTCCGCATTTTTTTCCAGCAAGTTGCGCAATACCGCCAAAAACCGGATTGATACGCCGGCCGGCAATCCCTGCACAGCCAAAACCCTCACGATACGGTCCAGCGGCGCGGCGAAATCCGGGGTTTCACTTCCTGCAACCAGGCCATCCAGTATCAGCGCCATCGATTCCTGAAAGGCCTGTCCAACCGGGTTGGCAAAACCGGTATTGCGCCGGAACGCTTCGTCGGTTGCCGGAAAATAGCTTTGCATTGTTGTATCATACCAGGCTTTTAGCAAAGCCGTCCGCTGCTTAGAATTCATCTTCCCAGGAAATGTAGGGCTTCGGCAGACCGGGCATGGCGTTGACCATCAGCTCGACGAGCCCTCCATACGTCATATTGTATTTTTCCTTAAAGCCAAACGCCTCGATCATTGAATCGCGGGCCGATCCCTTGCAGTTGGAGCAGGGGGCGCAATAGTATTTGGGAATCGACGGGTCCAGTACATTCTTGAATGCCTCCAGCACCTGCCTGGCCTTGCGCCGGCTTGACAGATGGGTTCGCCACTGCGGGAAGTTCTGTGAATTCATGATCGCAAAGCCGCTGCCGCCGCCACAGCAGTAGTTCTCAGCACCGGCATTGGGCATCGGATAAATCATTTTCTTTGGCACGATGGCGTTCAGAATCGTCCACTGCGGTTTCATGATGCCCATCAACCGGACCATGTTGCAGGGATCGTGCATCGTGACCGGGAAATTATTTTGTTCCGGGTTAAACTTGATTTTGCCGCTAGTGACGATATCGGCCAGTATCGGCAGACAGCTTTCGCGCGGTATGGCCAAGTCGCCGACACAAATCCGGTCACCGATTGTCACCGTCCCTTTTGTCGCATGACCACATTCACCGACGACGATCTTGCCGACTCCGAGCCTTTTGGCAGCCTGGACCTGGGCAACCAGAATCTTGGAAAACTGCACATCGTCATACCAAACGCCGTAGTTTACCCCTTCATAGCCCATCGTTTCCGAGGACAGGGTCCAGTTGATTCCGGCAGCATCAAACAATATCGCAAATGCGGCAGGATTCTCCGGCCAGGCCATAAATTCGCCGGCATTATGCAGTAGCAGAAAGTCAGCGCCTTTGACATCGACAGGGATTTTGATCCGCCGGCCAATCTTCTCCTCGATGATGTCTTCGACCATTTCCAGCGTGTCAAGAAAAGCCGCGGTCCCCATACCGGTGGTCGAGCCGGATTTCAGGTGATTGACCGTACCCGATTTATGGACAGCCTCCGGCGCAATCCCCATCTCCTGACTAAACAGTTTGCGGATCTCCCGGGCAATCAAAGCGTTGTCGACGCCGACCGGGCAGGTCTGGGCACAGCGTCGGCAGAGGCTGCAACGGTAAACCAGTTCCGCCAACCGGTAGACAACCCGCCAGTTCAGTTCGAGATCGGCGCCGGCCCATTTGCCGAGCAATTTGCCAGCAGTGGTGAAATAACGGCGATAAATTCGTCTGAGCAACTCTGCACGGTAATTTGGACGGTAGATGTCCTGATAACCACTTTCCGGGTAAACCGGACAAGCCTCGTTGCATGTATTGCACTGCACGCAATAGTCCGTGCTAAGCGTCGTCGGTTGCAGAAATCCCCAGTTGTTTTC
>CAYLSL010000063.1:0-11242 GCA_964386615.1 uncultured Veillonellaceae bacterium | reverse complement strand
ATCCATCGGGACTAGCTGCGGGGCGGCTTGATTAAATGAAAACAGGGTCGCAGATCCCCCACCAAATGCAATGTTGAAGGAGCGCCCCATTTCACCCAATTTTTTTTCATCAGTTTTCCCCATGGCAAACAAAACAATAAACAATGCCAGCAACAGTGTCAGCAAGTCCGCATAAGGAACCAACCATGTTTCGTCCGCATGTTCTTCATGATGTTCCGCATGCTTGCGCCCCATCCGAGATCAACCTCCCTCGGACGCTTTAAGCGATTTGCGCTTGGCGGCCGGTAAAAAGACGACCAATTTGGCTTCAATTGCAACTGGCGAATCGCCAGCCTGCAGAGACAAAATTCCCTCAACCATCATCCGTTTCAGTTCTACTTCTTCTTTGGACATCAGTTTCAGTTTATTGGAAAATGGGTGCCACATGACATAGCCTGTGAAAATACCGAACATCGTTGCAACGAACGCCGCGGCAATCGCATGTCCCAGAGCATCAATATCCGCCATGTTGCCAAGCGCTGCAATCAAACCGATAACTGCTCCCAGAACCCCCAGGGTCGGTGCATACATTCCGGCTTGTGAGAAGATCAATGCACCGGTGCGATGCCTTTCTTCCATCAAAGCAATATCAAGTTCAAGAACATCACGGACAAAAGCTCCATCCATACCGTCGATGACCATGGTCATGCCACCGCGCAAAAATGGATCTTTAACATCATTCAGGCTGTTTTCCAGCGCCAGCAGCCCTTCGCGTCGGGCAGTCTGGGCAAAACCAACCATGCTTTTGACTAATTCCTCAGCGTGCATTAATTGCGGCTTTTTAATCAATAACTTGAAGTATCCCGGCATTTTTTTGATGATTTCCATTGGAAAAGCATTTAGCAAAGCACCGAAAGTACCAACAAAAATAATCAAAACTGCAGCAGGATTAAGCAATACTTCCGGCGGAGCGCCTTTCATTGCCATACCTACAACAACAGCCAACAATCCGACAATCATCCCAGCAACTGTCGAAATCTCCAAACTTATTCCCCCTATTCCACCGCGAGCTTCCCGCATTCCTTTGCATCTTAAAACTATTCGCCAGCTAACAAAATAAGTCCTGCCCGAACAAAATAGAGCCGCTTTACAATATTCGCCTGCATTATATTATCGATAAAATTAGCAAGAAGCTGAATCATTTTTGGAAAAAAGCTGGAAAAATTATTGGAATCATCGTCTGGGCCGGAACATTAAGCCAAACAGGCTATCAACTCCGCAACAGTTCTAACGAAATAGGTTGGATTTGCCGCCTGCAATTCTGACAAACTTCCATATCCGTAACCCACTGCCAATGAATCAATTGCATTGACCTGCGCCCCCACAATGTCATGTTTGCGATCTCCAACCATCAATACATGCTTATCGCCGATTGGAGGAAGTTGTTGCAATGCATAAGCGATCACTTCCGCTTTTTCGACCCGGGTCCCATCCAGGTTGCTGCCTGCAACAACAGAAAAATATTCAGCAAGCGAAAAATGCTGTAAAATTTGGTTGGCAAAAATTTGCGGTTTTGACGTTGCAACAGCCAACACTTTTCTGCTAGTTACGAGCTGGCTAAGCAATTCGGGAATCCCTGCATAAACGCCATTTTCATAAATCCCGGTTACACTAAAATATTCGCGATAATACTGAACAGCTTGCCGTGCCTGATCATTACTCATGCCGTAGCATTCGCGAAAAGACTCCGCAAGTGGCGGACCAATAAAATGGATTAATTTCGCCAGGTCCGGCTCTTCAATTCCCATACACCTTAACGCGTATTGCACCGACTTGGTAATGCCAACCTGAGGATCAGTCAACGTTCCATCAAGATCAAATAAAATCGTTGTATATTGGTTATTCATCCTTGTCACCTGTTATTTCGCATTGCGATTAGCCGCATTCTTAATTAATTTCCCGACAAATCAACGGACGAGCCCCGGTTGCAAGATATCAAGCATTAGTTCATAGGGAATTTGCATCTGGATAATCCCTGCACTATAAGGAGCAATCTCATATTGTTGGAAGAAAAGTACAATCCCGGTATCAGACAGATAAAACGCAGACTTTTCTCCAATTCCTTTAAAATCCCACATGGGAAGTTTTCGTGCACGTCCCTCTTCAAGCACAAATCGATTCATCCGTTCTGCATAGTTTGCGCCATTCAAAAATAAATCGACCAGATTCAACTGACGCCCACTAGTTCTATCGATCGTGTGTCCGATTTGTAGGGTCATGCCATGCGCACCGCCAGTAAACTGATAAAACCGTTGAATCAGGCTGATAAATTTGGCATCCGAACGAAACACTTCATATTCGGCTCTAAGGGTTAGGCCCGCCTTGACCGCTTCAGGCATTGAATCAATCAGACGTGTTTTATAGGCACTAGTTTCAAAAGTCTTTAGTGGCTGCAAAACCACCTGACGAAACACTTCGTTGTAATGACTCATCAGTTCTGGGGGCAGACCACTGTCAATCTGGGGAATCTGCACTGAAATCAATGTGCCTTGTTGTAACTGCATCGGTACGATTTGGACTGGTGTAGCCGCAAATACCGGAACCGAATTGATCAGGGTTAAGACCATACATAAAATCAAAAGCCCGCTGCGACATATCCTGCAAATACAAACAAACATTCTCAAACACTCCTGTTGCCAATAATCGTTAGCCATTGAATCAAAATGTGACAATCAAATGAATTGTATCGCAAGCATTTCTCATGTAGAATAGTAATTAATAATATTTCGCCGTAGGAGGTTATGACAGATGGCCAAGTTAGAAATCACCATTACACCAAGAGCCCGCGCATTTATCCAAGAGCAAGGAGACTCAGTTCTACTAGCAGAATCGCGCAATTCCATGATTGGCTGATGCAAAGTTAATGTAGGCCCGTCCGTGCGACCGGGCACCCCACCTGTAACTGATTTGGAACGCTATAATCACGTCATCGTTGACAATATCAATGTGTATATGCCGAAATCACTCTATATCCCCGGTAATTTCAGCATCGACCTATGGCGTTTTTTCTGGCTCAAAGGACTAACTATCGATGGTTGGAAGCTAGTCTGACTGGCTTATTTTTCCGCTAACAACAAAGATAAAAACTCTAGTTTCCCCGTTGTTTCATGCTCTTCCAGCACCTGCCTAGACAGTCGATCATTACCGACCATCGCCGTAACACCGCCACAACTTTGATGCAGTTCATATAGCAAAGTATTCAGCGCTAACAGTACACGACTATCCAGAGTGGCGATTTGACCAAAGTCAAATCGCAAACCCGAACGTTCCTCTGCACAAAACACTTTCGCTTCCACCGCCAATGCCGCTAAACTGCCGAGAGAAAAGTTGCCATGGATTGCTACTTGCAATATGCCATCGGCAGCTTTTTCCATGTCAAATGGCGAATGAACCTCATCGCCGTTAGTTTCTTCATCGTTATACCCCATTTTATATCGACGGTACATGCGGACTTTTTCACGGTGCTCATTCGTTGAAAACGGTTGCGACAAAACCGACGACACGGCTTCAAGCACTTGCTGTTCCGTGAACGGTTTGAGCAAAAATCCCCGTGCTCCGCGTTGCAATGCTTCGAGGACAATTTTCTTCTCTTCCACTGCGCTAATTACAACAAAGCGCGCATCTGGATAAGGCGCCAAAATTTTGGACATAGCAGTCAAGCCATTCATGGTTGGCATGCCGAGATCCATCGTCACGATATCCGGTTTGCACCGCACATATTCCAGATAGCCTTTTACACCGGTGTTTGCCTCACCAACAATCTCATGACCAGCCTTGGCGAGAATATCATGCAACATCCGTCGGATCGTGGATGAATCATCCACAATGAGAACCTTTGCCACACTATAGTCCCCTTCGCCATAAACTCATGGTTTTTTACCTTTAGCTACAATAACACTATGGTGATTCCCGGATTGCCCCGCCCCAGGTCCCTATCCCGCGATAAATCCGGGCACTGTTCCAACAGCTGACGTGAATCAGCATGGAATATATCCCAGTCTTCGCCAGACACAAATAGCTTTATTGTGTGCTGGCGTTTTTTTGCAGCGAGAACCTGCCGAACTCCGATGCGCAACTTTCCGCCTACTCCACTGGAACCATAACCATGAATCAATTTGACTGCCTTAGCCCCGACTGCTCTGGCGCGGGCAAGTTCAGTCCCCAGTTGCCGTTGGGCTTGGTCCAGCGTCGGCATACCGTCCTCCAAGTTCACAATCAGCATTGTTGCCGCCATTATCGATCCTCCAGGCGCTCTGTCCCTTTCATCATCTGTATAAACCGTACTGATTTCAATGGTCGTTCAATACGATGAGCAATAAATTCAATCAACATTTTTTCCGCCTGCAGAAGCGTAGCCCCAGTCACTTTAAATTGAGGCGGTTGTTTCCAATTCACATTAAGCAGTTTGTCGATAAAACCGCAAACAGCATCATCCATCGGTTGCATGCCCTCATGTTCACAAACAGGACAAACACCGCCCCCTGCGCAGGCATCAAAAAAAGCCGGCATTGCAAGCACTTGTCCGCAGGTTACACAACGTTCATATTCAGGATGAAAACCAGCCAATGCCAATAATTGCCAGGCACCAGCCAATGAAACCAGGCGGGGATTCCGTTCCAGCAACAGCGAAAAACTGCCAAACAATACATCATAAGCAGTCGGCTCCGGTGAACGATCCGGCCACAATTCAGAAACAAGCTCGGCGAGAAATGCTGCGTAAGTCATGAGCGTAATATCTTCCCGCAATTCACGAAAACTCCGTTTGACTTCGCATTGACCGATCGTATCCAAATTCCGTCCAGGCATCAGCGAAATATCGACCTGCGAAAAACTTTGTACCGCACCTGCCAGACGGCTACGTGGTCGGCGTGCTCCATAAGCTGCGGTTGATATCTTGCCATGCTCGCGAGTAAAAATGACCGCCAAGCGATCCGCTTCTCCCATGTCTCTTACCGATAAGATCAGAGCCTCGGTCGTGTATTGTTGTTGTGTCAAGATAACAGGCTCCCCACATTGTCAGAAGAAACTTCCGGCGAACCTTTTATTGGCGATGCCAGCACCCGCAGAATGCGAAATCCTTCTGTTTTAAGAATCTTAAACCGGTACTCGCCGATAACAACAACATCGCCCTTATTAGGCTGGCGGCCCAATAAGCCAAAAATATAACCGCCGACGGTATCTTCTTCGTGATCATCCAATTTAATATTCAACAGTTTCAATACATCATCAAGCAAGACGCCGCCGTCCAATTGGTATGAACCATCTGGCATCCGCTGAATTTCTGGTTCTTCCGGTTTATCGTGTTCATCCTGAATTGCGCCGACAATTTCTTCAATAACATCTTCCAATGCAACCAGACCCGCTGTTCCACCATATTCATCGACCACCACCGCCAGGTGAATCCGGCGGTGTCGCATCAATTGCAATAGTTTGGCAACTGACATCCCTTCCGGAACCATCAGTACTTCACGCATGACAGAAGTAAGATCCGGATTTTCCACCCTTGTTTCCATATAGTTCATCAAATCGCGGAGATGGACCATTCCCAAAACATGGTCCTTGTCATCCTTGCACAGCGGATAACGGGTATGCGCTGACTCTCTAACCGTCTTCAGGTTTTCTTCAAATGGGTCATCAATAAAAAGACAGACCATATCACGGCGCGGGATCATTACTTCCCGGGCCATGCGATCTGCAAAATCAAACACATTATCGATCAATTCGCTTTCCATCTGGTCGAGAATGCCGCCACGCCGACTGGCGCTGACAATCATCCGCAATTCTTCTTCCGAATGCGCCACATCACTCACATTGGCCGGCTGCATGCCAAACAGGTTAAGCAGGCTTTTTGCCGAGCGTTCAAATAGAACTATGATCGGCCACCCCAGTTTATGAAAAACATACAACGGCCAGACCACAAACAACAGGATTTGTTCCGTTTTGTGCATGGCTAGAGATTTTGGAATCAGTTCTCCGAGCACTACTGTCACATAGGTCACGATTGCAAAACTGATTAACAAAGACATGGAATGGAGCAATATGGTAGATCCCGGAAAGTAATGAAATACCATAGGCTGAATCAAGGCAGTAATTGCCGGTTCACCCAACCAGCCCAAACCGAGCGAAGCCAGGGTAACACCAAGTTGAACAGCCCCCAGATAAGAATCAATACGAGAAATCATTTTGAGCGCCAAAGACGCTCGACCGTCGCCGCGTTGAGCCAGTTCTTCGAGACGCGTCTGACGAATTCTCACCAAAGCAAATTCTGATGCGACAAAAAAACCATTTAGCCCCAGCAGGACTATAATTCCCACAAGGGCGGTCATACTATGCGCAGGACCGTCTATGTCCGTTCACCCCTTAATAAAGAATCTTCAACAGATATTTTTTTCGGCATGATACTACCAGCCGTTAAAACATACTGTAACGCGCTTTCACTGGTTACGTCAAGTATTCGCACTTCCGAGCGGGGCACAAAAATATTGAATCCTGCCGTAAGGTTGAGACTCATTGGCACAAAAACACAAACATGATCATCAGGCAACTTTTCGGCCAGACCATCACTTACGTCAGAAGTAATGAAGCCGAGCGAAAAAGAGCCTGGATGCGGAAAAGGAACAAGCACCGGATTGCTGAGTAAACTTTTCGAGTCCAACATGGCCGAAGAAAGCTGTTTAACACTATTATAAATAAACTTGACGCCGGGAATGCGGTTCAACATTTTTTCAGCCCAGGTCAACAACCACTGCAGCGCCCAATGCGTCGAAAGCAGTCCAATCAGAACAATACCCGCCAGCATGACAAGCATGGCAATTCCGGTAAATTTCATATTAGTAGGCAGAAAACGCCCCACCAACCACTCCGTAAATGTAAAAACCTGCATCACAACAAACAGGGTAATTGCAATCGGCACCAACACAATTACGCCGTTGATAAAATACTTGGAAACCTTTCCCATGGTCATCTCCTTTGATTTTTTTGCGTATGCTACTGGTTTTCCTTCTTATCATAACCAAACATACGCAAACTGCCCTCTTTATTCCGCCAGTCATTTTTCACTTTTACCCAAAGATCAACAAAGAAGCGACTGTCAAAAATATTTTCCAAATCCAACCGGGCTTGCTGGCCAATTTCTTTCAACATGGCGCCTTTGGCGCCGATGATAATGCCTTTTTGCGACTCCCGCTCGACATAAATTGTCGCACGTAAAAACACGTCGCCATTGGGCCGTGTTTTCATCTCTTCAACTTCGACTGCGGTAGAATGAGGAATTTCTTCCCGTGTCAGGCGAAAAATCTTTTCCCGGATAAACTCGGCGGCTACCACCCGTTCGGGTTGGTCGGTCACTTCATCCTCCGGATAATACTGCGGTCCCTCCGGCAATAATTCTTTGATTACTGACAACAAACGATCCGTATTGCTGCCGGAAAGCGCTGAAACAGGTACAATCGCCGAAAAATCACGGAATGAAGAATACTGGGTGATGATCGGCAATAACTTTTCTTTGGGCAACAAATCTACCTTGTTCAATACCAGAACGACAGGTGTTTTTTCATCTTTTAACATATCCAGAATGAAGCGTTCACCCGGACCGACCGATTCGCTGACATCGGACACAAATAATATCAAATCAACTTCGCGCAAGGCGCTGCGAGCGCTATTGACCATATACTCGCCCAGTTTATGTTGTGGTTTGTGAATTCCTGGCGTATCAAGAAACAAAACCTGCGCATCAGGTAAAGTCAGGATTCCCAAAATTCGGTTACGCGTAGTCTGTGGTGTATCAGATACAATCGCAATTTTTTGTCCGACCAGTTGATTCAGCAACGTTGATTTACCGACATTGGGTCTGCCCACAACAGCAACAAATCCTGATTTATGGTTTTTTACCGTGTCACTCAATTTCGGCAGCCCCTTTCATTTGTCCCGGCCCAAAAGCATATGGCAATAATTCGGCAGTTTCGGCTCTTTTGCACAACCCTGTCATATTGTACATCATGACTTCAGTGATGCCAAATTCAACCATCACTTGGCGACAGGCGCCGCATGGCGCCACTGGTTCCGGGCTGTCAGCCACAACCGCAATTCGCCGCAAATCAGTTTCGCCGGCCGCAACAGCTTGAAAAATTGCCGAACGTTCGGCACAAATTGTCAATCCGTAAGAAGCATTCTCAACATTGCAGCCAGTAAAAATGCGGCCACTTGTCGTTTCTACCGCGGCGCCGACTGCAAAATGAGAATAAGGCACATAAGCATGATTTCTTACTGCGAAAGCCTGTCGCTTCAATTCTTCAACCAGATGTTCATTCTTCACCGTTCAATACCCAAAACAGATAAAATACGTTTTTCTTCCGCCTGCATGGCCGCTTCCGCTTCCACGCCCGATTCATGATCGTAGCCCAATAAATGCAACAAACCATGCACCGAAAGAAAAGCAAGTTCTCGTTCCACGGAATGTCCATACTCAGCAGCTTGGGCAACTGCCATTTCTACGGAAATCACCAAGTCACCCAACAATCGCTCGGTTGGCCCGCCAATTACTGCCGGCTCAGGTTCTCCATCCATTGCTTCTTCCATGGGAAACGACAAGACATCTGTAGCCGCGTCCTTATTACGATAATCACGATTTAGCGACCGGATGGTCTCATTATCAACCAACAGCACGCTGATTTCCACTTCCGGACCCAGTTCGAGCAGGTCAGCCGCTTGTTGCAGAACGTTCTGCACTGTTTCCCTTGCTTTCGACGGCAACAAGAGGTTTTCCGGCTGAAGATTTAGTTCCATTTCCATTGCGGGGTCGTCTCCTTTCCAACTCACGGATGGCTTCCGCCGGATATTCAATCCGAGAATGACAGGTACTGCACAAAACACGAATGAACACATCACCGATTACATTCAGGTCCCGCAGGGTCAGGTCGCATTCGTTCAGTTGCCCGTCACGCAAGCGTTCATTAATCACCCGGCGAACTGTGTTTTCAATCCGACTCATATTGGGTTTTGCAATCGAGCGAACCGCTGCTTCGCATCCGTCGGCCAGCATGATTAGCGCGGCCTCTTTCGTCTGTGGTTTTGGTCCCTCATAACGGAAGTCTTCTTCAATAATACATTCGCTATGTTCTCCCTCAGCGGCTTGTTTATAAAAATAAGAAACCAGCGAAGTACCATGATGTTGTCCGACGATGTCATTAATGACTTCCGGCAATTTGTATTCGCGGCAAAATTCCAATCCATCACGGATATGTGATGTAACAATCATTGTCGACAAGCTCGGTGACAGTTTGGCATGCGGATTATCCATATTTGCCTGATTTTCGACAAAAAAGTAAGGTCGCTGGATTTTTCCGACATCGTGATAGTAAGCCCCGACACGGGAAAGAATTGGGTCAGCGCCGATTTGATCAGCCGCCGTTTCAGCAAGATTTCCTACCAAAATACTATGATAATAGGTTCCCGGCGCTTCCAGTAAAAGCCGCTGCAGCAACGGATGATTAGGACGGGCAAGAGAAAGCAGTTTCTCCGAGGTAGTAATACGAAATGACTGTTCAAGATAAGGCAGTAACCCAATCGAAAGAATTGCTGCAGCAACCCCGCCAATGGCTCCCATAGCGGCATCCACAATATTTTGCCGCCAATCCAGTCCTTCAATCAATCCAGTGCTGAAAATTGTTACAACGTTAGCAATCGAAATCCATAAGCCAGCCCGCACCAAACTATAACCCTGTGAGGTCTTGACTACGCTATAAACACCTACTGCTCCGCCAATCATAACAAAAGAAATAATCCGCAAATTGGGATCGGCAATCAATCCAAACAGTAATGCCGCAACTACGCATAAGACCACGGCGGCGCATGGACCGACCAATATCGCTGTCAACAATGGGCCCACTGCCATTGGCGTCACAAAGTCAGAATAAAAATGTCCGATCCGACCAATAAGCAAAGTCAATAATACTACAAGCCCTACAAGCAGCAATCTTCTGTCGTCAACAAAAATATCCGGAACAAACTTGTAGAAAAATGCCAGCAGCATTCCCATCATCAATAAGACATACAATGCCAGGCCCAGGATTCGCTCCATGCCTACTTGCGCCCGATGCAGGCCCAGCTCCGCCATCATCTGCATTTGTTCCTCAGTCACTACGTCACCCTTGCGAACAACGATTTGACCGTTTTTCACTGTGATACGAACCGGTTCAATGCTTTTGATCGCTGCCCGCTTTCGAATATCAGTTTCGCGGGTATTTAAAACAAAATTGGGCCGCAAATGCGGTTGTGTAATATTGACAACAACGGCGACGCCTCGTTCGCCCCAACCCAGTTTTTCAGCATCAGCAATCGCCTGTTTGCGCACACTGTCGATTTCCTCATCACGTATGCCCCGATAAAGGTATTTGCGCAGAATCGTCCGTGAATTTTCTTCCAACGCTTCCAGTTCAGCGGTGGAAAAAGTCAACAAAGAAACCAGTGTTTGCTCTGGCAGCACACCTGCCAAAAGACTACGCAATTTCCCCAGTTTTTCTTCTGGTCGGACAAGCTGTTTGTCCGACAACACCGAGCGCACGGAACGAAAAATCCGACTGACATCATCTTCAGCCGTTGCGGCAGCACCTGTGTCCAGGTCATAAACATTAGCCACGCTGGCAAGTACTTCGGTTTCCAGTTTACGGGTTCTTGGTTCGTCAACAAACGAAACCGTCCGTTGCGCGATGACATCCCGGTCGCTAACCTGTCCTAGAGTCAAGGAAACTTTGTCCGGCAAAAAGTCAATCGACAATAGTGCTGTGTTTAAGACAAAAAACAGCAAAAAAAACGCTATTTTCCGAATCGGCGAATGTTCCCGCGCGACCGTTGAATCAGTAAAAAATGAATCGATTAGTTTCCACAATCCCATTTTTGGTTTCCTGCCTTACCCCGCATAAAGGATCATCGTGTATTTGCCTTCCACTAACCGCCGAGATATTTTGCATGCATTTTCTTTATGCAGGTATTCATTTGAAAGACCAATCCGGCCTCTTCGGCAATGGCTTCTGCAGCAGTACTGATGACATCCTCCTGCAGCCAGAGAACCTTGGCGCCGATTTTTACCGCATCACGGGCGATTGCTTCGCAATCTTCCGATTTGCGGAATACATCCACAATATCGACAGGATGTGGAATGTCCGTAAGCGAAGAAAAAACAGGCTGCCCCAATATTTCTCCGCCA
>CAYLSL010000062.1:0-11294 GCA_964386615.1 uncultured Veillonellaceae bacterium | reverse complement strand
GCATGGACGATTGCTGTTTTCTGCGGATTGGCGATATAGATGACATCACCCGGCATAAAGGGGCCTTCGGCGCCAATTCTCTGCATGCCCGGGTGCACGGCAAACCCGGGTCGCGGTTTCATAGCGGCTTGCAGGGCCACATCGCTGTTAAGAATCACACCGAAGCCGAAATTATAGACCCAGGCAGTAAAGTTGCTGCAATCCAGCCCTGGGCCGGTCAAACCGTGCTGATCGGGCGATTCCGGCGACCAGGCCGGAATGTGGTGGTGCCGGTATGGCAGACCGATATAATGTTTGGCGACGGCAACCACCCGGTCACGTTTCCATTGCGTCAAATCGGTACCTGGCGGCAAGGATTCCAGTGTTTCTTCAATACCGGGGTATTTGGCCGGCATCGGTCCCCACAACGAGGCTAACATTCTGGAACTATACCATTGGGACCTTGGCACATCGGTTTGCGGCAACATGGAACGATGAGCAAAGTCGCGCAGCAAGGAAGCTTCGTATTCAGGCGTGCCTGGCTGCAACCCGGCTGCATCGACCGGCAGGGTGAATAGAAAAATCCCCAGTAAAATAGAAAAAAAGGCGTTTCTATTCATAACATAAGACTCAGTGCCAAACAGGATCGCAGCAATGACTTCATCAAAGTCACCTAAGGTTGTTTTCCTTTTGGCATATTTTGCATCATCGCATTCATATCCTGAATTTTGGCTCCGGCCGGCAGTTTGAACAGGTCGGCTGATTGAGCGCCAATCTTCATGTTTTTGTATTCAATCGTCATTTTTTCGCCTTTTTTGCTGACGATTTCCTGCTTCATCGGCAGGCCATAATCTTCACGCAACCACATTTTGGCGGTCGCGCCGTCCTCCTTGTCGGTAAAAGACACGACGCGGCATTTGACGCCTTCATACATGACCGTCTCAATGACTTTGACCGAATCCTTAACCATCTGATCTTCATAGTTGGCCGGGTTTTCCGGCTTGCCTTCCATGCCTTGCGGCAGGTCCTTGCCAGAGAACTTCATCGCAGTGTTCGACTCGGGATCGTACATGTAAGTGGTATCGCCATCGACAATTGTAATCACTTTTTTGCCTTCAAAAGAATTCTCCACCCGCAGTTTATCTTTACTGCTCCAAAGCTTGCTGGTATTGGAGAAGCCCGGGGCAGTCATGACCATGTCGTAAGAAAAACCGGGCGCCTGTTTCGCTTTCTGCATGACTGCCGCGAGAGTTTCTTCGGCGACCGGGGCAGGTTTGGCCGGGGCCGAAGCCGGAGCGGCCGGTTTGTCGGCTGATTTCTTATCGCCGCCGCAGCCCGCCAACAGACCAATTGCGAGAGTAAGCATCAGCAGGAAAATCAGTGGAAGAATTCGGTGTTTCATCATACAACAGCTCCTTTAACGATTGAATCGGGGTATGTTTTTGCTTTCATGCCCAGAATGGATCCTATTCATATATTCGTATTCGCCAGAGAATTTGTTATTCCTTTGAATTGCCTATTCTTGAACAGTATTTGAAAATCAGTACATACGGAAAATAAAAAAAGAATATAAATAATGCAAGAACGTTGAGAAATAATACAATAATAAAGGAAAATGTGATATAGTATTTCCGTATTCGTCTCCTTGTCATGAAAAAAGAGCCAAGGATTAAACGGGAGACAATCGACGAATTGAATTATGTTAGGATCGTATCGGCAAACCTGCCAAAAGGCAGGGACGCAAAGCCTTGGGTCTAAGGGCGGTGACGCCTATGATTGCCAGGTTGCAGAAATTCTTGCGCAGGGATGGATTGCAATCTGTCCCTCTATTTTTTTATCTTAACCTGATGTAGGCGGTGAAATCTTGAGAAATAGGTTCGGGTACTGCTTGTTTACCATTGTATTGTTATTGAGTGTTGGTTGCGGACAAAGCATAAAGGAGCAGCAACGTCAGGTCGCCCCGATTGACTCCAGTCGCCTGGTGGTTGCCGGTTCCGGCTCAAACCTTTCATTGACGCGAGCCTTGGCGACAGAATATTCGCGTCAATCCGGGGTAAAGTTGGAAATACCCGGCAGTATTGGCACGACAGGGGCGGTTAAGGCAATCCGTGAAGGCGCCATACATTTGGGATTGGCTTCCAGGCCGCTTAAGCCGCTTGAAATTTCACAAGGGTTGAAACAAATCCATTATGCGTCAATTGGCTTAGCGGTAGCCGTGCATCCATCCGTTCCCGAGACCGATTTGGATCATCAGGGATTAGTTCAAATTTATGCTGGGGGGAAAACGGCCTGGAGCAACGGGGCTTCAATTGTTGCCCTTTGTATGTACGAAGCCGATTCAACCAATGATATTTTGCGAAAACAAATCGCGGGTTTTTCACCTGCTTTGCAAACCGCGCTGGCAAGAAATGACTGGCGTACTTTGTATAGTGACGGAGCCATGCTGGAAACCCTGACCAAGACGCCGAATGCAGTCGGTTTTATTGATGCGGCGGCATTGGCAGAAAACGCGGGACGGGTGAAAGCGTTAAAAATTAATGGCGTAGAAATGAATTTTGCGAACCTAAGCTCCGGGCGTTACCCGCTGCAAAAGGAGCTGTTCTTCATATACAGGGAAAGCCCGTCAAGTGAGGTGCAACACTTCATTGAGTTTTGCCTTTCAGATGCAGGACGTCAAATTATTTTTGCCCATGGGGCTATTCCGGCGCCCCGAAAAGAGTAGAGAATGCAGATGAGCAAGCCAAAGCCCTGTTTACGGATGCGGATCAAAATCATCGCTTTTGTTGTAGCTGTACTGTTTGCGGTAGTGCCGGCGACGCTCTATTTTTTGCATGAAGTACAGCATATCCGCGATATATCGCTGCAGTACAGCCAGTTGCTTGGCGAACGTCTGCAACAAGCTGTTGCCGAGAATCAAATGCTATGGCAATACTCCGTGCCCAAATTTGTTGAAATTGACCGGCATCGGCAATTGTTCCCCGATATCATTGATGTTGCTGTTTATGATCGGGACTTTCGCTTGATTCATGCCGAGGCTTCCCGAAAAAGTGACACCATTTTGGCAATTCCCATCCAATATAAATTTTTCTCTCATGGCGAACACTATGGATTTATCCAGGTAGTAAGCCAGTTGGAGGCGGTGGCGCTATGGACGGCAATATTTTTTCTGTTTGGCGGCGCTATTGGTGGCGCCTTGGGATATGGAATTTGTTTTTGTTCCAATCGAATGATGCAAGACGCCGAACGGTCGACGCATGAACTATTGCAGGATATGGAGATTCACGACGCAGCAACAGGGGTTTATACCATCGCCTATGTCGGCAAATATCTGACGCACTTGTTTGCCAAACCAGAAAAATTGGTGTCAGTTCTGCTGATCGACATTGATTTTTTTCGTAACTACAATGAACTGCACGGCCATGAACAAGGTAATCGGGTACTTTTAGAAGTTAGTCAACTGTTGCGGCGGTACTTACGCGAGCAGGATATCGCCGGTCGTTTTGGCGGCGAAGAGTTTATTGTCGTTTTACCGGAGACAGCGATCAAAGATGCAATAATTTTGGCCAATCAGATTCGTTGTGCGGTGGAAAGCGGGATTTTTACCGGCGCCGAGTATCAGCCCCAGGGGAGCTTGACAGTGAGTATTGGGGTTGCTTCCAGTGAATCTGCAGCTACCTGCCAGGAGCTGTTCCGGCATCTTGATGAGGCGATATACAAAGCAAAGAGTGCGGGCCGAAATTATGTTTATGCATTTTCCGCGGCTGGACCAGTAACCAAAACAGTGGATTATTCTAGCCAATCGCCGGGAATGAAAGCCGAAGTGACCCGGAAATTTATTGATCGGTTCTTTCATGGTTCGGAACAAAGCCTGTCTCAGCTGCATGAACCGACAATAAGGGCGTTTTTGAAAGCGCTGGAAATCTGGGACCCCGGGACAGTCCAACATTCTCTGCGTGTAAATCGGATCGCCATGGAAATAGCCCGCGCTATGGATTTGCCGAAAGCCGACAGTCTAATCCTTAATCTGGGAACGTTGCTGCATGATATCGGAAAACTGACGATCGGAGATACCATTCTGGCAAAACCGGGCCCGCTGACTGAGGCCGAATATGAACTGATGAAAAATCACCCGCAGATTGGGTTCGACCTCATTAAGGATGATCCGGCGCTTCGCAAGGCTGCGGATATTATTGTCATGCACCATGAACGCTTTGATGGAACTGGTTATCCGTTGAAACTGGCGGGCAAGCAGATCCCTCTATTAGCTCGGATCTGCGCCGTGGCTGATGCAATGGATGCCATGCTGACGGACAGGCCGTACAGTAAAGGAAAAACAGTGGAAGAAGTTCGCCGGGAAATTCACCGCAACAAAGGCGGCCAGTTTGATCCCGAAATTGTGGATGTAGTACTGGCAGTTGACTGGAACGTATTTCATCATTTATCGGCAATGTCGTGGGGACAGCTGGCATCGGTCCAGGAGCAGGCGTGATTTCAGAAGGCCGGTAGAGGGAGGAATTTCAAGTCATTTGCCGAACTTTTTTACATAGGCAGAACAGATTGATTCTGCGCAAATTGATTCTGGGAAAGGAGTGTTTGCCATGAATATAAAACGAGTGCTTAAAGTGATCGTACTGGGCGTCCTGCTGGCAGGAATCTTTGCGTCGGTTGGCAGCGCCGCAAGTTTGGAGGAAAAGCGGCAGCATATCCGGGATATTTCAAATAGGACGCTGTTAAAGCTCTATGGATTGCAGCCGGCTGCCAGAGGATATGTGGAGAATGCTGCCGGCTATGCGGTTTTTGGCAACTGGGGTGTGAAACTGGTCTTTATTGGCGGCGGCACAGGCAAGGGCATGGCCGTGAACAACAGCAACAACCATGAGGTGTTCATGGATATGATTACCGGTACGGCTGGATTTGGCCTTGGCGCCAAAACATATAATGTTGTTTTTATCTTCGAAACCGAAAAAGCATTGAATGATTTTACCACTAATGGCTGGCAGTTTGGCGGCCAGGTTACAGCGGCAGCAACCGACAGCGTGTCGGGGGCGGCCTATCAGGGCGCGTTTTCCGTTTCCCCCGGGGTGTGGATGTATGAGTTGACAGATAAGGGGTTGGCACTGGAAATCACGCTTAAAGGGGCCAAATATTCGAAGAACGACCTGAACTGAATGTGGTTGGGGAAAACACCCTTCCGGTTTGAATCCGGAAGGGTGTTTTGGTTCAGGGTGAAGTTTGTATTTGCCGATACGGCAGGAATATCGGGCTTAATAAAAGAAAAATATACTCTCACAGAGGCAGTTGGATCAACAAAGCGATCTGAACGAGGTGGAACATGAACTTGACGGGGGAAAAGCTGCGTAGAGCTGTCGATGCAGGAATTATTACGGCTGCCCAGGCAGAACAGCTGCGATTGCTTTGGCAGGAAGAATTTGTTGAATCTACGTTGCCGTCTGAAACCAAAGGGACTGGATTCAGTAATTTCCTTTATTATTTGGGAACGCTCATCGTGATCAGTGCGATGGGATGGCTGATGAATACAGCATGGGAAGCGTTTCGGGGAAGCGGGCTGTTCCTGATTGCGGCAGGTTATGCAGTTGTTTTTTGCCTGGTGGCGCGAAGTTGGCGGCAAAAATCGACAGTGCTCAGCGGGCTGTTTGTCGTAATGGCGGTTTGCATGACGCCGTTGGCGGTATTTGGCATCCAGTCGGAGTTGGGATTTTGGCCTTTCGATGAACCAGGACGGTATCGCAGTTTTTATCATTACATCAAAGGTGGTTGGTTTCCGATGGAGATCGCCACGCTGGTTGCGGGAGCCGTTTCACTCCGATTTAGCAAAATACCGTTTGCCATGGCGCCGATTGCATTTACGCTCTGGTTCATGTCGATGGATATTGCGCCGCTGCTTGCCAACGCGGTCGTGACTACCGATCTCAGGCAGAAAGTTTCCATCCTGTTCGGATTGTGCATGCTTGCCTCTGCACTCTGGGTCGACCGGCAGGCGAAAATCGATTATGCAAAATGGCTCTATATTTTTGGCGCGATCACATTCTGGGCTGGTCTGACGATGCTGCGGTCAGATTCTGAACTGTCGAAGTTCTTATACTGCATGGTGAATGTAGGACTGATGTTTGTCGGGGTGCTGCTGGATCGCAAGGTTTTCGTCGTGCTCGGCGGTGTTGGTTTTTTTGGCTATCTTGGTCACCTGTCGTGGTCGGTTTTTGCCAATTCCTTTGCTTTCCCCTTTGTATTGACGGCATTGGGCTTGCTGGTGGTTTATTCCGGCTGGATTTATCACCGGAAATATGTAGTAGTGCAGCAATTGGTGAATAACTTGACGCCAGCGGTAATCCGCAATTTATTGCCGCAAAATCGAAAAATGGATTGAACTGCCGTTGTACAATGTTTGTTATTAATAAGAGAACCGGCCTGCCGACAAGAATGTCGATAGACCGGTTCTCTCTTTTTTGACGTTCAGTTTATTTTGTGTTTCTTAACGCAGCAGAAATTTGATTTGCACTATTTATAATATCGGGAGCAATTTTCTCAAAAGCTTCACGGTTTAAGCGAATGATTGGCGCTGAAAGGGAAAGCGCACACATCACCCGCCCGTCGGCATCAAATACTGGCGCTGCAATTGCGCCGACCCCCTGATCCCGTTCTCCCATGCTGAGCGCAAAGCCTTGCTTTCTTATTTTTGCCAAGTCAGCAGTGGATACGGTTTCGCCTGGCAGAAGAGTAGCGGCAAGCTCACTTTCCGGCAACCACGCCAATAGTGCTTTGCCGCCGGCACCGCGTGCAAGCGGCAAACGGTCGCCGACATTTACAACATGGCGAAGAGCATGAGTTGTTTCGATTCGTTCAATACAGACCCGGTAACCGTTTTGAATTACGTAAAGGGTAATGCTTTCGTTGTACTGTTCGGCTAGTTTGCGCATTACCGGGACGGCGAGCGGCCTGAGGTCGAATGTTCGGAAGGCGGAGGTTGTCAGGCGCAAGGCTTGCGATCCGATACCGAATTTTTTGGTTTCTTCGTCACGGGAAAGGTAGCCGCGGAGTATCAAGGTGTTAAGCAGTCGTGAGGTTGTGCTGGGTGAAAGTTTGATTTCGGCTGCAATTTCCGACAAGGTCATTTTTTTGCTGCCATGGCAAAACAGATCCAGTACATCCAAGCCGCGTTCCAGCGTTCGTAACCCCGCCAGGGATTGAGCGGGTTCTTCGGTCAATTTCATGATGCAGAGTCGTCCTCCCGTATTGAAGCTCAAACGTATGGCATTATTATTCGGGTTCGAGCTGAGATACTCCTGTTTTCATCAAATGTATAATGCAAAAATAATAATCAGAATTATTCGGGAAAGATATTGCGTTCTGAATGCGGATGTGATATTTTTTATTGAACGAAAATGATTTCCATCTAATGAAAAAGGAGTGGGGAGTTTGTCACTGTTAGCGGGGGTTCGGGTTTTAGATCTTTCTACTGTTATTGCAGCGCCCTTTGCGGCCGGATTAATGGCCGACTTTGGCGCCGATGTCATCAAGGTTGAACAGCCGGAGGGAGGCGATCCGTTTCGGGCGCTGGGCCCATATCATAAGGGGGAGCCGATGCGATGGGCTGCCATGGGACGGAACAAACGCTGTATCACCCTGGATTTGCGCAAAAAGAAAGGGAAAGAGCTGTGCCTGGAACTGATCAAAAAGTGCGACGTGGTGATCGAAAATTTTCGTACCGGTACACTCGACAAATGGGGATTGGACTACGAAACAATGAAACAAGCCAATCCCGATATTATTGTTACCCGGGTGACCGGGTATGGCCAAACTGGACCTAATGCAATGGTGGCTGGATTTGGCACGCCGGCGACGGCCTTTTCCGGCATGACCTACATAACCGGGTACAAGGACCGCCCGCCGGTCAGTCCGTCGTTTTCGCTGGCTGATTATATCAGTGGGCTGTATGCGGCCATGTCGACGATGATGGCACTGTACCATCGGGATTGCCTGGCGGGAAAAGCACAAGAAATTGACGTCAGTCTGTACGAAAGCATTTTTCGGATGATGGAAATCCCAGTTGCCGATTACCATAAAAACGGCGTGATCAAAGAACGGACACCAAAGCTTAGCGGGACATCAAGCCCGGGCGGAACTTACGAAACCAAAGACGGAAAATGGGTTGTTCTGGTTTGCAGTACGGACCGAACTTATGAATATCTGACCCGTGCGATGCAACGCCCCGACCTGCTGACAGATCCAAAGTTTTGCAGCATGAAGAACCGGGTTGCCAATGATGCGGCGATGAACGTGATCGTGAGCGACTGGATCGCTTCGCTTGACTATGCAGACTTGAAAAAAATCGTTGATGAAGCCGGCGTGCCGGTGAATTTGGTATACAGTATCGCAGATATTTTTGAAGACCCGCATTATGAGGCTCGGGAAAATATTGTTGAAGTTCCATTTAATCGGATGGGAACAGTAAAGATGCCTGGAATCGTGCCGAAATTTAGTGAAACGCCTGGAGAAATCAAGTGGGCGGGGCCAGAGCTTGGTGCACATAATCGGGAAGTGTTTCAAGAGTTGCTTGGGTTAAAGGCTGAAGACCTTGATCTCCTTAAGGCTGAGGGGGTTATCTGATGCAACTGCCGAAATCAGTTATCGTCTGTGAAGTCGGGCCCCGCGATGGGTTGCAGAATGAAAAAACGTTGTTGTCCGTCGAACAAAAAGTGGAACTGATTGAGAAGTCTGTGCAGGCTGGAGCCAAAATCGTTGAAATTGGTTCTTTCGTAAACCCCAAAGCAATTCCTGCCATGGCGGATACTGATGAAGTCGCCAGACGAATTCGCCGCGAACCAGGGGTGGAGTACAGGGTATTGGTCATGAATCGTAAAGGGTTGGAACGTGCTGCCGCTGCCGGGATTATAAAGGCAAAAGTCACTGCGTCCGCCAGCCCGGCGCACTCGATGAGCAACATGAACCGGATGCCGGAAGAAGTAGTGCGTTCATTTGGTGAATACGCGGAATTTGCCGCCGCCAATCAAATGGAGCTTTCGGGGGCAATATCGACGGCATTCGGCTGCCCCTTCGATGGCAAACCGGTGCCACAGGAGCAAGTATTGTCCGTTGCAGCTTGTTTTCGGGAAATCGGTATCCGCGAACTATCGCTTTCCGATACAACGGGAATGGCGAATCCCAAGCAGGTTTTTGATCTGGTTACAGCGGCAAAAAACAGATTTCCTGATGTGACCTGGGTTTTGCATTTCCATGATACCAGAGGCATGGGTCTCGCCAATGTGGTTGCCGGATTGTTGGCAGGAGTCGACCGATATGACGCCTGCTTCGCGGGTCTTGGCGG
The DNA here is from genome assembly GCA_964386615.1 of uncultured Veillonellaceae bacterium. GTDB lineage: Bacteria > Bacillota > Negativicutes > UBA1444 > UBA1444 > UBA1444. The sequence continues at coordinate 1,972 of CAYLSL010000062.1, read as the reverse complement.
CTGTCCGTTTGCCCCCGGCGCTTCAGGCAACGTCGCAACAGAGGATCTGGTGCATATGTTGACTGAAATGGGAATAGAAACCGGGTATGATTTGACGAATCTAATTGCGATAGGAAAACAAGTGCAGTCGCTGGTCGGGCATGACACTGCCAGCTCCATTCTAAAGGCGGGGCGCTGTTGTGATATTGCGGCGAATAGCTAATTCTAACCCGGAAATCCGGTGGTCATCAGTTATCATAAGACAAGATCAAAATTTGGAGGGAAAAACATGAGTGCGCCCGGAAACAGCCGTGTCGATGAAATTCGTCAAAAAATCGGTCTTCCCCTGGCCATTGTTTGTATGCTCATCGTTTGGTTCATGCCTGCACAGAAAGGTCTCTCGATAGCTGGACAAAAAGCGTTATCCCTGTTTTCTGGTGTGTTTGTCCTGTATCTTACCGAAGCAATGCCGCTGCCGATTACCAGTTTGCTCATCGTACCCGCCGCTGTCCTGATGGGAGTCGTCAATCTTAAGACTGCCCTGGAGGGCTTTGCCTCATCCTCCGTATATTTGATTGTTGGCGCATTTTTACTGGCGACGGCAATGGTAAAAACAAAACTGGCCGAACGGATCACTTATAAAATCTTGTCAACCATTGGCGGTTCGGCACGTAATATCACGTTGGGGGTTATGCTGGCCAATATTTGTCTGGCGTTTCTGGTTCCTTCTTCGACGGCTCGAACGGCGATTTTGCTGCCGGTTTGTATTAGTATCATCGAATTGTTCAAATCAGAAGGCCGTTCCAAGTTTGCAATCAATTTATTACTGACCCTGGCTTTTACCAATGCGACGATTGGCGCCGGTATCTTGACCGCCACGGTGCCCAATCCGGTTACAATTGATTTCATCGTCAAGGCAGGCGGTCCGCTGATTTCTTATACCGACTGGCTGTTATACGGTTTCCCGCCGGCGCTCCTGATGACGTTTATAACCTGGGGCTTTATCCAGTGGGTGTATAAGCCGGAGCACAAGGAAATTCCCGGCGGCATTGAGTTCATCCAAAATAAACTGGGCTCCATGGGGAAAATGAGTTCGCAGGAATGGCGCGCGCTTTCTGTCTTTGTTCTCGTCGTGATCCTTTGGGCGACAGGAAAATGGACTAAAATCGACCCCACCACGGCATGCCTTGCCGTTTCCGGTTTATTCTTCCTGCCCAAGTTTGGTGTGCTGGACTGGAATGACGCAAACAAAGGGGTTTCTTGGCAGATCATTCTGGTTGCCGGCGGTGGAATTTCTCTCGGCGACATCCTGATGAAAACCGGCGCTGCCAAGTGGCTGGCCGTGAGCATCTTCAACGCGCTGGGGTTGGCCGGAGCTTCAATGCTGGTGATTCTGATCGTTCTGATGTTCATTATCCAGTATATGCATATCCTGTTTGTTGGCACTACCGCAATGGCGACTGCCTTTATTCCGATCGTTTTGGCGATGGCCCAGACGGCAAATATTCCGCCGATGGTCTTGGCGTTGCCGGCCGGCATGATTATTGGCGGCTATCCACTGCTGATGTTTTATAATACGCTGCCCAACATCCTGATTTATGGTACAGGCAAGATGAGAGTGGAGGACTTCCCCAAAGTGGGGGTGGTTGTCTGTGCGATCGGTTGTCTTGTGTATGCTGTGTGTGCAATGACTTACTGGCAATGGGTAGGGATGTTTTAAACAATCGTAAGCGACCTGCAGGAAAAGTAATGAAAAAGCTGCACCCGGAATGATTCCGGCTGCAGCTTTTTTTGTGACCGCATTGCGCTCGCCGGAAGGCGGAGTAAAACAAAGGGAATTGAAAAAGCGGCAGCGAAAACAATAGAAGGTCATTGCGGCTAAGAGGATTCAAACGATTGGTGACAGTCCAAAGTGTCATGTCCAGAATGAAGCAAAATAAGGTGGTTGAAACAGCATGACAAAATTTGTTGATTTGAAGACCCGCTTCTCCGG